>JAISIS010000019.1 GCA_031261905.1 Burkholderiaceae bacterium | reverse complement strand
ATTACGCAACTTAGCTAAGTGGACTTAGTCCAGTTAGTCCGGTTTTTTAAAATTTTCAAAAAATTCATCAATAAAATCAAGGGTCTGGAATTAACCCCCACATAAGGAGAAAGGGAGCTTAAAAAAAACGGGCGAGCAAAAGACGGCAATCCAGCGCCGGAGCGGGCGACCGTGTAGTGGTGAAAAGGGGAGGTGTGGAGGCTGGGGACGGAATCGAACCGACGTAAACGGCTTTGCAGGCCGCGGCATAACCACTTTGCTACCCAGCCTTTGGAATGCTTCTGGAGCGGGAGAAGGGTCTCGAACCCTCGACCTCAACCTTGGCAAGGTTGCGCTCTACCAACTGAGCTACTCCCGCACAACAAAGACAAGCATTTTAGCATTTGGCCTTCACTTGTCAAGGCGTATCAAGACGTAAAATGCATTAATCCTTATCTTTCATGAGCGGCCAGGCTTTCCTCAGGTAGTACAGCATGGACCATACGGTCAGGGTGGCGGCAATGATCAGCAGCCAGTTGCCAATCCACTGGATGTTGAGGTTCATAAAAGGATCGTGATACAGCAGCATGGGAATGGCCATCATCTGGGCGGTGGTTTTGATCTTGCCGACCGAACTCACCGCAACGGAGTGGGATGCGCCAATGCCCGCCATCCATTCACGCAGGGCGGAAATGGCGATCTCGCGCCCGATGATGATGAAACCGAGTATGGGATGCACGCGGTCAAGCTGCACCAGCACAATCAGGGCGCCCGCCACCATCAGCTTGTCCGCAACCGGGTCAAGGAAAGCGCCGAAGGCCGATGTCTGGTTCCAGCGTCTTGCAAGGTAGCCGTCAAACCAGTCGGTTACCGCCGCCACCAGAAAAAAGGCTGTCGCGATGATATTCTGGCTGTGGAGTGAAAGCCAGCCCTCCGGCATATAGAAAATACCGACGACGAGCGGAATCAACGCCACACGCAACCATGTCAGAAATATGGGTACGTTGAATGGCATGGATCGTTTCTTGTTGATTTCGCAAATTCCCTGCATGGTTACCGCCTGTACAAATTTACCGCTTGCTACGTTATACCGCTATTTTAGTGCAATTGTTTATATATTTGCTCTGCCAGTTTGCGCGAAATGCCCTCGACCGACATCAGGTCTTCCACGCTGGCGGCTGCAACGCCCCGCACACTGCCAAAACGGGCCAGCAAGCGCTGGCGGCGTTTGGCGCCAATGCCTTCCATTTCTTCCAGGCGTGAAGCCTGACGCTTCCTGTCGCGTCTGGCTCTCATGCCGGTAATGGCAAAGCGATGCGCCTCGTCCCGTATCTGCGCCACCAGCATCAGCGCGGCGGAATCCTTGCCGAGCGCCTGCGGGGGACGTCCATCCGCAAATACCAGTGTTTCAAGGCCAACCTTGCGTCCCTCGCCTTTGGCAACGCCCACGATCAGCGAAATGTCGTGCCCCAGTTCGGCAAATACCTGCCTTGCCATTTCAACCTGCCCCTTGCCGCCGTCTATCAGCACCACATCGGGCATCCTGGTTTCGCTGCCGACAAATTTCTCGTAACGCCGCGTCAGCACCTGGCGCATGGCGGCATAGTCATCACCCGGCGTAATGTCGCTGATGTTATAGCGCCGGTACTCGCTGTTTTGCATGGCGTGGTGATGAAACACCACACAGGATGCCTGGGTTGATTCTCCCTGCGTATGGCTGATGTCAAAAGCCTCTATCCGCAGATCATCCGGGTTTTCAATATCCAGGCCGATCTGTTCCGCCAGCGCCTGGACGCGCTGCAATCCCGCGCCTTCCTGGTGAAGCGCACGTTCCAGCGCCATTTCCGCGCCCTTCTGGGCCATTTCCAGCCACTGGCGGCGCAATCCCTGCGGCTGGAACACCAGATGGATGCCGTGCCCGCACTGTTCCATAAGCGCCTTGATGAGCGCAGGCTCATCAAATTCTATATTCAGGATCAGCGTACGCGGAATGGGCTTGTCCATGTAATGCTGCGCCAGAAACGCTCCCAGCACCTGCGTTTCGGCGGCGGCTTCCTCATCCTGCAGGGCATCCTGCAGGTTGGCGGGAAAAACTGCGCGATCCCCAAGATGGCGTCCGCCTCTTACCATTGCCAGATTAACACAGGCGCGCCCTCCACGCACGACAACCGCGACAATATCCACATCGGTATCCCTGCCCGCCTCCATGCTTTGCTGGTGGAGCACCTGCGAAAGCGCGGCAATCTGGTTGCGGGTGGCGGCGGCCTCCTCAAATTCCAGTTGGTCGGCATAAGCCTGCATCCGGGTTTCCAGTTCTTTCAATATATCCGATTGTTCTCCCCGGAGGAAGCGGGCCGCGTTCTCCACATCGCGCTGGTAGTCCGCCTGGTTGATCAGGCTGACGCACGGCGCGCTGCACCGTTTGATCTGGTGCAGCAGGCAGGGGCGCGTCCGGTTGGCAAATACGCTGTCCTCGCAGGTACGCAGGTGAAAGACTTTCTGCAGGATTTCTATGGATTCCCGCACCGCCCATGCGCCCGGGAAGGGACCGAAATACTGGCTCTTCCTGTCTATTGCGCCCCGGTAGTAAACCATGCGGGGATAATCCTGCCCGGTAATTTTCAGGTAGGGATAGGATTTGTCATCCCTGAAAAGGATGTTGTAGCGCGGGCGCAGCGATTTGATCAGGTTGTTTTCCAGTATCAGCGCCTCTGCCTCGCTGCGGGTGACGGTGGTTTCCAGCCGGGCGATACGCTCCACCATCATCCTTATGCGGGGGGACTGGGCGGTTTTGCGGAAATAGCTACTGACGCGCTTCTTCAGGTCTTTGGCCTTGCCGACATAGAGCACCTTGCCGCCTGCGTCAAGATAGCGGTAAACGCCCGGCAGGCCGGGCAACGCTTTAACGGCCCTGAGCAATTCCCTGCGCGCGTCAGTGTCGTCTTCCGGCATGGCGTTATCAGCCCTGCATGAGCGCCGCAACCGCGCTTGCGGCATGGCGATAGCGCGCTTCCCGGTGAAGCGCATCCCAGGAAAGCGCCTCTCCTGGCGGGAAGAGGCGTACAAGACGCTCCCGCGAAAGGCGGGCGGCCTCATCCTGGCGGTACACCAGCCCGGCCAGCAATTCATCGGCACTGGCAGGGGCGTTGCATACCAGCACCATGTCGCAGCCTGCCGTCAGCGCCGCTTCCGCGCGGGCGATGATGTTGCCCGCCACGCTAGCGCCTTCCATACTGAGGTCGTCGCTGAAGATCACGCCGTCAAATTCCATTTCCTTGCGGAGGATTGTCAGCCATTTCGCGGAAAAACCTGCCGGGTTCGGGTCAACCTGCGGATAGATCACATGTGCGGGCATTACGGCTGCCAGGCCTATGCCCAGCCAGAGGTACGGTGCTGCATCCTGCGCCAGGATGGTTTGCAGGCTGCGCTCATCCACAGGCACTTCATGGTGCGAATCACCACGGACAAAGCCGTGCCCCGGAAAATGCTTGCCGCAATTGGCCATACCGGCCAGCGCCAGGCCGTAATTAAGGCTTTGCGCCAGCCTTGTCACTACGCGCGGCTCACGGTGAAAGGCACGATCCCCGATCACACCGGATTCGCCATAATCCAGGTCCAGCACCGGGGTAAACGATAAATCCACCCCGCAGGCGCGCAGTTCAGCCGCCAGCACGTAACCTGTTGCCGTTGCGGTCTTGCAGGCAATCACCGGGTTTTCGTCCCACAGCCGACCCAGTTGCCGCATGGCGGGCAAGCGCGTAAAGCCGTCATCACGAAAGCGCTGCACCCGCCCGCCTTCATGGTCCACGGCAATCAGCACATCGCTCCGTTCGTTGCGTATGGCCTGTGTGAGCGCTGCCAGTTGCGCCCTGTTCTGGTAATTGCGCGCAAAGAGGATGATGCCGCCTGTAAGGGGATGGCGTATGCGCCGTATATCATCGGCATTCAGGGCAAGGCCTTCGATATCCAGCATCACCGGGCCGGGCGCAAGGGTCGTTTCAGAGGTTCTCATGCTGTTCCACAATCACAAAGGCAACGGCGTAATCGGTTTCATCCGTGATGGATACCTGTGCCGTCAGGCGGTTTCTCTCCATGTATTCTTTCAGTTTGCCGCTGGTCAC
>JAISIS010000012.1 GCA_031261905.1 Burkholderiaceae bacterium | reverse complement strand
CGCAACTTCTTCAGGTTCCGGCAGGGCATCTCCCTGCCAGGGACGAACGACACGGAGCGATACGCCGCTTTCCTTGCCCAGCACTTGCAAAAACCATTCCGCAGTGGAACCACATGCCGAACGGACGTGTTCCGGCGGCATCCCCATTTCAATAATCAGCAAATCCATGATTGTTCAATTGATGATGTTTACAGGCTGAAAGGCTTCAGTTTTCGCGGAACCAGTTGATTTTTCAGCGTGATGTATTGCGGCATCCCGTTAGTGTACTGCGGATAATCCTCGCCCTGAATCAGCGGGCGCAGATACTGACGGCAGGCGTCTGTAATGCCATAGCCGTCATTGCTGATGAAATTCCTGGGCATCTTTTTTTCCACGTTGGCGACTTCTTTCAGATCCGCAATGCCGATCCGGTACTGGTAAGGGGTATCCGATACGCGCTCAATGGTCGGCATCACCGAGTTGCGCCCTTCCAGCGCCAGGTTCACGGCGGCGCATCCCACCTCGTACGCCTGTTTGACATCCGTTGCCGAGGCCAGATGACGCGCCGCGCGCTGGAGATAGTTGGCCACCGCCCAATGGAAGGGATAGCCCAGTTTGTTGCGTATCATGTTGGCCAGAATCGGGGCAGCACCGCCCAGATGGGCATGACCAAAAGCATCCCGCGCGCCCTGGTCGGCAATGAATTTGCCATCGGGATATTTGCAGCCTTCCGACACCACTATGGAGCAAAAGCCGAAGCGTTTCACATTTTCATCCACCCGCGCGATGAACCTGTCTTCATTGAATTCGACTTCGGGGAACAGGACCACGACCGGGATGCCATAGTCCGCGGCAAGACCGCCCGCAGATGCGATCCATCCTGCATGGCGTCCCATGACTTCAAACACGAAAATACGCGTGGAGGTTTTCGACATGGCGCGCACGTCAAAAGAGGCTTCAAGCGTGGATACCGCCACATATTTTGCCACCGAGCCAAAGCCGGGACAGTTATCTGTCAGTGGCAAATCGTTGTCAATGGTTTTGGGCACGTGTATGGCCTGCACCGGATATCCCATCAAGCTGGAAATCTGGGAAACCTTGAAACAGGTATCGGCGGAATCCCCACCACCGTTATAAAAGAAGTAACCGATATCGTGTGCCTTGAAAACTTCAATTAGGCGCTCAAAACCGCGGCTGTCCACCTGCGGGTCCGCCAGCTTGAGGCGGCAGGAACCAAAAGCGCCTGCCGGGGTATAGCGTAGCTTGGCAATATCTTCCGGCGTTTCAACGCTGGTATCGACCAACTCTTCCGTGAGCGCCCCGATAATGCCATTCAACCCCGCATATACCTTGCCAATCTTGTCCGGGTGCTTGCGGGCGGTTTCTATGACGCCACAGGCTGATGCGTTGATGACAGCCGTTACCCCGCCGGACTGCGCATAAAAAGCATTTCTTCCTTTCATGACATTTCCTCCCTTTTTGAAAACCGCCTCATCAGATAGTTATTCTGCACCAAAATCATCCTTCTCATGATGAAAAACAGCAAAGATTGTGCATGTGGCAAACCTGTTTCATACAATCATACAACAATCCGTCCGCTCATTCTCCGCGCCGTACAGCACATATGCCATAATCCGGTATTCAGCAATTATCTGAACCATCAGCGAAATCCATGCAAGCACGCCAGCAGACACCTGTCATCAAACCACCCACGCGCAACGGCGTCAGCCCGAGCCGCGTTTTTCTGCCTGTGGGTGATTGGCGTACGTATGAGGATTTTCTGGCGGCGCGTATTCCGGCTGTCAGTCCTGAGGAATGGCGGCAACGCGTTTCACAGGGAGAAGTGATGGATGCCACCGGAAAAAGCCTTCGGCCCGGTCAGGCATACCGGCACGGCAGCCTGCTTTATTACTACCGGAGCCTCCCTCCGGAAGTGCCCATTCCGTTTACGGAAACGATTCTCTACCAGGATGAATGGCTGGTGGTTGCCGACAAACCGCATTTTCTGCCGGTAATACCTTCTGGTCGCTATTTGCAGGAAACCCTGCTGGTGCGCCTGAAACGCCGTCTGAATATTGAGACGCTCTCCCCCATTCACCGCATTGACCGGGAAACGGCAGGGATTGTCGTCTTTTCAGTCAGGCCGGAAACGCGCGCGCGCTATCAAACGCTTTTTCTTGAGCAACAGGTACAAAAGCGGTATGAAGCCATTGCGCCGTACCGCCCGGATATCCGCCTGCCTTTGCTCTACCAGAGTCGCCTTGTCCAGGGCAGCGAATCCTTCATGCAGATGAAAACAGAAGAAGGACTTCCCAACGCCACTACGGAAATCCATCTGCTGGAGTCACGCGGCAACCTGGCACGATACGCGCTCAAACCTCTTACTGGAAGAAAACACCAGTTGCGCGTGCAGATGGCCTCCCTGGGCCTTCCCATCCGCAATGACCGTATTTATCCCCGCCTGCTTCCGGAAGAAAAGGATGAAAAAACCCGCGCGGAAGCATTTGCCGCCCCGCTTCAACTGCTGGCAAAAACACTCTCGTTTGAAGATCCTGTAACCCGGCAGCAGCGACACTTTGAAAGCCGCCATCAACTGACACTCTGAATGCGCAAAAAAGAAAACCGTCAAAACACCTCTGCGCCAAAGCGACAGGATTTGCCCGAAGTGACCCTTTCGGAAGAAAACGGCCTGCTGCTTATGCATCTTGGCACGGAATGGATCCAGGGCGCAATGCGTCCCGGCAATCCCGTGGAAATCGTTCTGGAATATGTACAGCAACTGATGATGTGGATGCTTTTCAGGCAGCGCCCCGCGCATATTGTTCAGTTGGGCCTGGGCAGCGGCGCGCTCACCAGATTTTGTTATCACACCTTCCCGGATGCGAAAGTCAGCGCCATTGAACTGAATCCTGAGGTCATACGCGTCTGCCGCGAATCCTTTCACCTGCCGCCAAACGACAGCCGCCTTTCCGTTATTGAGACGGATGCCATGGATTACATTAAATCGCAGGCAGGGAAAAACCGGATAGATATTCTACAGGTTGATCTTTACGATGAAAAAGCCCGCGCGCCTGTATTTGATACGCCGGAGTTTTATCAGGCCTGCGCCGACTGCCTGACGCCTGACGGTATGATGACCATCAATATTTTTGGCGTTGACTCCAACCGGCACCGGAGCTTTGACGCCATTTATAACGCCTTTGACGCCGTTGCCTGGCTGCCCGAAGTACACGGCGCCAATGTGGTGGCGCTGGCCTTCAGGAAGGCCCCCTCTCCCTCTTTTTCGGAACTGTATGATCGCGCCGATATTATCCGGCTGGAAACGGGTCTCCTCGCCAAACGCTGGGTTGATGGATTAAAGGAGTGGATGCACCAACAAAACGGGAATGTACAGACCGGGTAATCTTCCTGAAAAAAACCGCATCAGGTAACATTTTGTAAACAGACACGCCCACGTTGAAGTATCCTGTTATCGTTTGTTACAAACAAACGTTGCGCTGCAGGAAAAACGCGGGAGATTACATGCTGTAATAAACAGGTATGAAATTGCCAGAGAGGAAATCATGATGAAAACCAGATTTTTTATATTGCTTGCCGCCATCCTCCTTGTTTCGGGCTGCGCGCAGGACATCAACCCGGACGATTATGAGGTCGAATCCGTTGGCGCCGTCAGCAAGGCCGAACCCGGCGAGATTGTCAGCGCGCGTGATGTTTTTGTGGAAGGCAATACACAAGGCGGTGAACTGGCGGGGCTTGCCGCAGGAAGCGTGGCAGGTTCCGAACTGGGCCAGGGAACAAGGGCGAATGCGCTTGGCGCCATTGGCGGCGCGATTATTGGCGATATTGTGGGCAAGGAAATTGAAGCAAAAGCCAGCTCCCAAAAAGGCATTGAATATGTCATCCGCAAAGATAATGGCGAGATGGTCACGTTGACCCAGGGCACGGAACCGGCCTTCAGCCCGGGCGACAGGGTGCTGATACTGTATGACTCCAAACGCGCGAGAATCATCGCCGATAACGAGAAAAAACGCGCTCCCTGACTGACAGGACTTTTCCGCTTGCATCCGGGCCGCATATACCAGCATACTGCCGGGATATGCGGTTTATTCATTTTAAGGCAACCCTGGTTTGGAATGGTTTGACATATGACAGACGTAGCGGAAAACGCATTTGATAACCCCCTGATTGAAAACGTCCAGAAATATCACGATGGGTACATGTTCAACATCAAAGGACTGGAAACCCGGATCAGGCTGATCCTTACCGTCAATCCGGAAGGCGGATACAACTATTACATGAGCCACTCCATCTG
>JAISIS010000179.1 GCA_031261905.1 Burkholderiaceae bacterium | reverse complement strand
AATACTGCCGCTCTTTGCGCGCCTGTCCGCCCAGGAACAGGAAAAAATCTTCCGCCCGACCAATGCCCGCCGCATTGTGCTGGCAACCAATGTGGCGGAAACCTCGCTGACCGTACCCGGCATACGATTTGTCATTGATCCCGGTCTGGCGCGGGTTAAGCGCTACAGCTACCGGAACAAGGTGGAACAACTGCATATTGAGCCTGTCTCGCAGGCGGCGGCAAACCAGCGCGCCGGGCGCTGCGGACGCGTGGCTTCCGGCATCTGCATCCGTCTTTACGAAGAGCAGGATTTCGAACTGCGCCCTGAATACACCACGCCGGAAATCCTGCGCGCCTCGCTCGCCTCCGTCATCCTGCGCATGAAGGCGCTGCGCTTTGGCGATGTGGAAACCTTCCCCTTCCTTGAACCGCCGCAAAAGCGCGCCATCGCGGATGGCTACCAGTTGCTTCAGGAACTGGGCGCGCTGGACGAACTGAACCAGATGACGCCGGTCGGCAGGCAACTTTCCCGCCTGCCGCTCGACCCGCGCATTGGCCGCATGATTCTTGCTGCAAGGGATCACCAGAGCCTGACGGAAGTGTTGATCATCGCATCCGCCCTTTCTGTCCAGGACCCGCGCGAAAGGCCGCTGGACGCCCAGGAAGCGGCGGATAACGCCCACCAGAAATTTGTTGAGTCCCGTTCCGAATTCCAGAGTTTTCTCAAAATCTGGAACTGGTTCAATGACGCCGTCAAAAACAAGAAATCCAATAAACAGTTGCAGGAAAATTGCCGCTCGAATTTCCTCTCGCAGCTTCGCCTGCGGGAGTGGCGGGATGTGCATTCGCAATTGCTGGCGCTGGTTCATGAACAGGGATGGCGCCTGAATGAAACACCCGCCACGTATGAACAGCTTCACCTGGCCCTGCTTACGGGCCTGCTGGGCAATATCGGTTACCGCGCGGATGATGGCGCTTACTATCAGGGCGCGCGCGGCATCCGGTTTTATCTCTGGCCGGGATCAACACTCGGCAAAAAGGCAGGCAGATGGGTAATGGCTGCCGAACTGGTGGAAACCACACGCCTGTACGCGCGCTGCCTTGCGCAGATACAGCCGGAATGGCTGGAACGCGTTGGACGCCACTTGCTGAAAAAATCGTGGGGCGAGCCACGCTGGGAGAAACGCCCGGCCCAGGTATCCGCCTATGAGCGCGCCACACTTTATGGCCTGGTCGTGTACAGCCAGCGGCGGATTCATTACGGCCCGGTCAATCCGGTCGAGTCGCGGGAAATCTTCATCCGCGATGCCCTGGTCGGCGGGGATTTTGACACCCGCGCGCCTTTCTTCGCGCATAACCAGAAACTGATACGGGAAATCGAAACCCTTGAGCACCAGTCGCGCCGCGCCGATGTGCTGGTTGACGACAGCCTGATAGCCGCCTTTTATGACAGGCTTTTGCCCAAACAGGTCTATAACGGCATCACCTTTGAGAAATGGCACAAGGATGCGGCCGCCAGACAGCCGAAGCTGCTTTATCTCGATAAAGACGATCTCATGCGTCATGAGGCTGCCGGTATCACGACTGATTTCTTCCCGAAATCCCTGTTGCTTGCCGGGATAAAGATGGCGCTTTCGTATCATTTTGAACCGGGAAGCGTCCGGGATGGTGTGACGCTTTCGGTCCCCCTTTACGCATTAAACCAGCTATCCGCCGAAGCCTGCGAATGGCTGGTCCCCGGCATGTTGAAGGAAAAAACGCATCAGCTCCTCAAATCGCTGCCCCAGCGGCTGCGACGCCGCTGTGTCCCGCTGCCGGATTACGCTGCCGGGTTCTGTGACAGGATGCTTCACGATGAAAGCCATTTCGGGAAAGGAGCGCTTCTGGAAGCACTGATTGCCGATATCCGCGAACAAACCGGGATGACGCCCAAAGCGCAGGATTTCAGGCTGGAAACTCTGCCCCCGCATTTGCTGATGAATTTCCGCGTTGTGGACGACAATGGCCGGATGCTGGCAATGGCGCGCAATCTCGCTGCCCTGCAAGCGGAATTTGGCAGCCAGGCGAGAGAAACTTTCAGGCAACTGGCGCAGGAAAACCCCAAAAAGGCGCATCATGCCGCCAGTAACGAAACCATACCGGATGCCGGGGAAAGCGTCACGCCCGCCAAAACGGAAAACCTGCCGCAACCTGATGAAAAACTCACAACCTGGAGTTTTGGCGAGTTGCCCGAACTGCTGGAAATATCCCGTGGCAAACAATCCCTGATAGGCTATCCGGCGCTGGTGGATAAAACAACGCATTGCGAGCTTGCGGTATTTGATGAACCGGCCATTGCCGAAAGCACCCACCATGCCGGGTTGCGCCGCCTGTTTGCCCTGCAGATCAAGGAGCAGATCAAATTTCTGGGGAAAAATATCCCCGGTCTTCAGCAAATGGGTATGCAATACCTTTCGCTTGGTACACAGGAAGAGTTGCGTGACCGGATCATGCAGGCAGCGCTGGATGCCGCATTCATGCAGTCGCCCCTGCCTGTCAACGAAACGGAATTTACGGCCCGTGTTACCCAGGGCAAGGCGCGCGTGGGCCTGTTGCTCAATGAAATAGCGCGCCTGGCCTCGCAAATCCTGACCGAATACACACAGTTGCAACGCAAGCTGCAAGGCATCAAGGCGCACAAGGACGCCGGCGATGATATCCGCAACCAGTTGGGCATCCTGCTGAACAAACACTTCCTGACGGAAAACGATGCGGCGCGCCTGGCGCATTTCCCACGATACCTTAAAGCGTGCGGCATTCGCATAGACAAGCTGCAAAAGGACCCCGCCCGTGATGCCCGCCTCATGGCGGACTGGCAGGCGCTTGCGGCTCCCTGGTTGCGCACCTGGCGGGAACGGCAAAAATCAGGTGGCCCGCCTGACCCGAAGATGGCGGATTTCCGGTGGATGCTGGAAGAATTGCGCGTTTCCCTGTTTGCGCAGGAATTGCGCACCCCGATGCCGGTTTCCGTCAAACGGCTTCAGAAAATCTGGGAATCCATGCAACGGTAGGCCGTCAGACCTTTGTGGCATCTCCCTGCAAAACCTGTTCGATCATTTTGCGGTTAAGGAGAGGCGAGAGCATTTCCAGGAAGGCATAAACATAGCTGCGAAGATACATGTTCTTGCGCATCAGCAGCCAGGAGCGCCCTGTCCCGAAAAGATAACCGGCCGGAATCGCGTGCATGCCCTTGTCGCGCTCGTTGTCATAAGCCATGCCGACGATAATCCCTACTCCCATGCCAAGTTCTACATAGGATTTGATAATGTCCGCCGAAAGGGCCGCAATATGGATTTGCGGCTTTAGCCCACGCTGGAAAAAGGCGCGTTCTATCCGCTTGCGCCCGGAGAATATCGGGTCGTACGTGATGAGCGGATAGGCTGCGACATCTTCAAGCGTAATCGGCCTGGGTTGCGTCAGCGGATGCCCATCCGGCACAATCAGGCAATACTCCCACTGGCTGAAAGGGATCCCGACAATGTTGTCCAGTTCAATATCCTGCTCCATCATCAGGGCAATATCAGCCGTACCGTGCTGTACATATTCAATCAGTTGCGGCGCGGTTCCCTGCAACATGGATAACTGCACTTTGGGAAATTCCTGCGCAAAACGCGAGATGGCCCTGGGAAGAAAATAGCGCGCCTCGGCATATGAGGTGGCGATAGTCAGGCTCCCGGTATCCTGTACGGTAAATTCCCTGGCAATTTGTCTCAGGCTGTCAATTTCCTGCATGATGATCTCGACAGAGCGCAAAATCATCTGCCCAGGCTCGGTCAGCCCCCGGATACGTTTGCCGTGCCGATGAAAAATTTCAACGCCAAGTTCATCTTCCAGTTCGATAATCGCCTTGGATACACCGGGCTGCGAAGTATAGAGCGCCTTGGCAACCTCGGTCAGATTGAATTTCTGCCGGACGGCTTCGCGCACAAAGCGCAATTGATGAAGGTTCATGTTCTTGTCTTGGTTATATGCTGCGAACAGGCAAACCGCACCGTTTCCTTACTCAAAAGAAGAAGCTATAACTTACAAAAAATTATATATGATGTTTCATGAAACCATACTGTAATTTCACATACTGTAATTTCAATAAGACAGCAGCGTGAGCATTATGGCATCCTGACCGGTACCCTAGCGCCGTTCAACCCACCACAATGCGCCGCACGCGCAAAGCAGGAAAAAAATACTGGGCAAAACAGCCGTCAGAAAGGCTGACCAGGCATTCAAAAGCCCCAAATGGGAAAACAGGCTGTTTAGCAGCATAAACAGCACGCCAATCATGATGCCGCTGAAAATCTTTACGCTGATCCCGCCGGAGCGAAAATGCAGGTAGGCAAAAGGCAAGGCCAGCGCGATCATGACAAATACGGAAAACGGATAAACAATCTTCTTCCAGAACGCGATTTTATAGGCAGATGCATCCTGGCTGTTGGCTTCCATATGCCGGTTGTAAAGCGCCAGATCATAAGCAGACATCTTGGTCGCATCCACCGCCAGCACAGACAACAGATCCGGAGTCAGTTCCGTCAGCAGGCTGAAGGTATTAGTAGTGGTGGTTTTGAGTTCAGGCGCCGAAGCAGGAAAACGGGTTTCACTCGGCTTGCCGGGTACTGTAAGTGTTTTCACCGTCACATTGCGCAACTCCCACTCGTTCTTTCCTGAGTAATGCCCTTCAGCGGCCAGAATTATACGCCGGAGATGCTGTGACATGTCAAATTCAAACAAACGAATTGCACGGATGGTCTTATCAGTCCTCAACCCGCCAATATGAATAAAGCGGGAGCCTATAACCTCACCTTCCAGACCATTTGAATAAATGGAATCCTTGCTCCATATGCCCGCAACACCTTTCCCCTGCATTTTCCTGTCCCGAAGCAATTTGCTGTCCCTGAATTCTGAGGCCATTGTCGCCGTATAGGGTGTAACAAGCTCGCCAACCGCCGCTGTCAGGAGCATGAAAATCGCACCAATCCTGATAAGAATCCAGGCCGCCTGCAAGGTAGACAAGGAAGACGCGCGCATAATCGTGAATTCGGAATTGGCCGCAAAACGCGCCAGCACATAAATTGTCCCTATGAGAACGGCGACAGGCATCAATTCATAAATGTATCCCGGCACATTCAGCAACACAAAGACGAAGGCGTGCCTTAACCTGTAAGCGCCTCTCCCCACGGCGTTAATTTCTGTGACCAGATCAAAAAACGCGAACAACGCCAGAAATGCCAGCAACACGAAGAAAACCGACTTCAGTATCTGGCTGGTAAAGTATCGTTGCAGGATGCTCATACGCGGTCTCCCTTGCGCAATCGCTTCTTCCAGGTCGCCAGCAGCGCCAGCGGATGACGCCGGTCGTTAATATAAAGCCGCCATGCATACAGGGACAGTATTATCAGCGCTACAACAAAGTGCAGCGGCCACCATCCCAGCAGCAGACTCATTCTGCCCCGCGTAACGGAGGATTGCATAACGCTCGTCAGGTTGTTGTAAGCCACATACAACAACAAAGCCAGAATCAGGTTGAAAGATCGTCCCGCCCGCGGATTGACAAATCCCAGAGGAACCGCAAGAAACATAAGCAAAAGTGCCATGATTGGCTGCGCAACCCTCCACAGCATTTCTCCTTTTGCGCGCGGCGTTGCAGAAAAAAGCGCGACCAGTTCGGGTGTTGACAATGCACGGATGGAGTCCGCCACATAATCCGCCTCCCGCGAGTTGTCCAGCAATGTCGTGTATTTCTCAAATTCCAGCAAACGGAACTCGGATGGCTCTTGCGTCTGTTCATAGCGATGGCCCCTGTCCAGAATCAGATAACGCTCCCCTTTCTCATTGGTTTGCACCGTTCCTTCCCTGGCCACTACAATGCTGATGGCGTTATCCCTGATGCTGCGCATGAATATGTTTTCGACATAACTCATGTCCTCCGACATCTTCTCGACAAAGAAAATACGCCTTTTGTTGGCGGATTCCTGAAATTTTCCGGGTGAAATCCGGGCAAGGTCTTCTCTCTGGTCAAAACGCGCCCGGTAAACCGCATTCTGATAATGCGACCACGGCGTAATCAAAAAGCTGAACGCGCCAACCAGAATCGCCAGCGGCAATGCAAACTCCAGAATTGGTCTGAGCCAGCGCGTAAGACTCAGGCCTGAGGCAAACCAGACAACCATTTCCGAATCCTGATAGCTGCGCGTTATAACCAGCAATACAGAAATAAAGCCGGTCAGCACCAGGATAATCGGCGAATAGGAAAGGGCGGAAAAACCTATCAGCGCGGCAACGTCTTCCGTGGCAACGCTGCCTTTAGCCGCCTGCCCCAAAATACGAATCAGCATCATGGTGACGGTTACCGTAAACAGCGTCATGAATACCGCCCCTGCAACGCTGATGAGTTCTCGCCTGAAGGCACTCTGGAAAATCATGAGGCGTTATAATTAATGACAAAAGACAGGAGGAAAACAAATGGACTTTAGCATAAAAACCGAAGACAAAAAAAATGCGCTCCACAACATGAAAACAGACTGTATTGCTGTGGGAATATATGAAAACAAAATCCTCTCATCCGCAGCCAGGGCGCTTGATGCCGATGGCGCTATTACCGCTGTGCTCCAATCCGGTGATCTGACCGGCAAACCCGGCAGCTCATTGCTTTTGCGCCATATAAAAGGCATTGCTGCGCCCCGTGTTTTGCTTATAGGCCTTGGCAAAGATGAGATTATCGCTGAAAAAGACTTCTCTGTGGCGGCAAAAACGCTGACCCAGGCATTCTCGTCGCTTGGCGCAAAAACAGCACTTGTTGCGTTGCCGCTGGACAAGGTCAGGAATCGCCCGCCTGAATGGGCCATCGCTTCCGTGTTTTCTGCGGCAAATGAAAAGGCGTACCGCAGCGATGCTATGAAAAGCAAAAAAGACTCTTCTAACGAAGGCGTCAGGAAAATCACATTTTACCTGCCCGGAACACAAGCCGCCACCGCGCGGGATGCGCTCGCCAGAGCGAGCGCCATCGCAAAAGGCGTCAACCTGGCTAAAGATCTGGGCAATCTCCCCGCCAATGTCTGCACTCCGGCTTATCTGGCGGAGCAGGCAAAAAAACTTGCGGCGGCACATCAGTTTGACATTCAGGCACTGGATAAGAAGCAACTGCAATCCCTGAAAATGGGCAGCTTCCTTTCTGTAGCCAAAGGCAGTGACGAACCACCCAAATTCATAGTGCTCCGACATAACGGCGGCAAGGCCAAAGAAGCACCTGTTGTGCTGGTCGGCAAGGGGCTGACATTCGATTCGGGCGGCATCTCGCTAAAGCCGGGCGCAGCCATGGATGAAATGAAATATGACATGTGCGGCGCAGCCACGGTACTGGGCGTATTTGCCGCCATCGGGGAAATGAGGCTCAGGCAAAATATCATCGGCATCATCCCTTCCTGCGAAAACATGCCTTCCGGCCATGCCAACAAGCCTGGTGATATTGTCACCTCCATGTCAGGGCAGACAATCGAAATCCTTAACACCGACGCGGAAGGCCGTCTGATCCTCTGCGATGCGCTGACCTATGCCGAAAGATTCAGACCTGAAACCGTTATTGACATCGCAACCCTGACCGGAGCCTGTATCGTGGCGCTGGGACATCACAATTCGGGGCTGTTTACCCGCGATGACGAAGCGCACAACCTGCTGGCAGCCGATCTGCTGGCAGCCGGAAAAGCCAGCGGTGACACGGCATGGCGTATGCCGATTGAAGACGCATACCAGGAGCAGCTCAAATCCAATTTTGCCGATATGGCCAATATCGGCGGTCAACCGGGGGGCAGCGTCACCGCCGCCTGTTTCCTGGAACGCTTTACCCGCAGCTATACCTGGGCACACCTGGATATTGCCGGAACAGCATGGAAAAGCGGCGCCGCCAAAGGTGCAACCGGACGACCGGTGCCTTTGCTGTGCACATGGCTTTTCAACCGGGAAAACGCCTCGTAACAAAACCCTGCAACATGACGCAAGCCGGCCCGCTGATCAGCGGGTCGGCCCCTGTAAGGCTATAACCCCCTGAACTGGGCGCAACTCCTGAACACGTCAACTGACGGCTCGACATTCTTCTGTCGGCACCACTTGACCGTCAGTTTCAGCAACTCCTTGATATCCCTGCCGGAAATACCATCAAAATGATCGGCAAGCTCGGTTATCAAAGCATCGTTCAACGTAAATGAAAACTGATCCGCCAGCACCTTCCATATCCGCCTTGCGTCTTCCGTCCTTGGCGGCTCATAGATGATCGTCGCGATACAGCGGGAAGCAATGGCGTCATCCACATCATCCACACGGTTGGTCGTCAAAAACAGCAGGCCGTGGAAATATTCCAGCGTTCGCAGGAATGCGGCGACTACCGCGTTATGGTCAATATCATTGGCGCGCTGCCGGATATAAACATCCGCCTCGTCTATCAACATCACCGCGCCCCATCGCTGCGCCCGTTTGAGTATCTTGTCGAGGCTGGCCTCAACCGCCGCCGAGTCAACCCCTAACTGGCCCGAATGAACGCGGTACAACGGTCGCCCGACAACTTCCGAATACACTTCCGCCGTCAACGTCTTGCCAAGGCCTGGCGCGCCCTTGCACAGGATAGTGGTGCCGCCTGATTTGCCCGCGACAATATCTTCCATCAGGATGTCCATGTCCTGCGTCAGAATATCCACCAGATCACGATGTTCCGGAGGCAAAATCAGCTTGTTGCGCAACGAGGGATTGTACTGGTACTCCTCCAGATTATTAACGTGGATCCACATGTTGGTATGCGTTTCCAGGTTAAAGCAGAAAATCTTGGGATGAATGGGAATATCCGAATAAACCTTGCCAATGGAACCCCAGATCGGCGTATCCATTTGCGCGAAAAATTTCCGCTGGACCATGCCTTCATCGTTGATGACCTTGACCGGCTGGTCAAACGGGATCAGTTCGGCATACCGTTTACCCTGCTCCAGATCAATCTCCAGCCCGCTCTCCGTTGCGATGAACTGATGATTCATCTGCGGCATATAACGGGTAAACCGCTCAATGGAACCCAGATAAGCCTGCCTCAGCGCCGTTGTTTCCTTGACAAAACCTTTGGTCGCCAGAATATCGGCCACTTTCAGGGCGCGCAGATCATCCGCAAAGAAATAAATCATCCGTGTGGAGGGGCGGCTCATATCTTCCCGGCTCATCACCGGACTGTTGGCGACAAGGTGCATCACCACATTGGGCGGCGCATTGCCGCCTTCCTGATAATAAATATTGTTGACGAGCCATGGCATTTGCTCATCCCTGCCGCCCACTGTGTAAATCCACCCGTCAAGGAAATCGCTCACCAGATATTTGGCCAGCGCCTGCGCCAGCATCTTGAGATTCCCGATCCTGGAATTGGCGGGGTCCCTTTCCGCCTGCCGCAATCCGGCCACCGTTCCTGCCGCACTCTGGAATCCGCCCTCCAGCAGACGGTTATGCAGCCACTCTTTCTGGCTTTCATCAAGCTGGTTAAAGTAAATTGTTACTTCATCATCATCGCGCAACAGCAGATATGCCGGAATATTTCTGGCCCATTCCGACTGAAGGAAACTGTCCTTTGCCTCTTTGGCAATCGCAGTTGAAATCGTGATGGCAACACCCTGGGTAATATCCTCGTTATAGTAATAATTGTCCTTGTCTGTCATGGCCACTCCGATTCATCCCCTCTGTTCATAATCTGCCGAATTTATTTATGCCCACAGTATACGCGAGAAACGCAACGCCGTTTTCTGTCAACATCACCATCAAACCGGGAAAATCAAACGCTATTTTCACCAAAACCGGCTGCTTTTGATTGAATTTACTGCGGACAAACGCTATTGTTGCACATCGGGCTGATCTGCACGAACAAAAATACCCGCATACCCCCGGATCAGCCTGTAACCCTGTTATGAGAGGAAATGGATTATGCATATTCCGGGATATGTCAGGCGTGTTTTCCTTATACTGATAGTGACGGCACTGACCGCCTGCGCCGCAGGCCAGAAACACGGCACGGTAGGGCAATACGTGGAAGATTCGCTCGTCACCACCAATGTCAAGGCTGCTGTCTTCAAGGAACGCACATTAAGCGCCGCCGAAATCAGCGTTGAAACATACAACGGCATTGTTCAGCTCAGCGGTTTTGTCTCGCAACCGGAACAAATAGCAAAAGCCACCCAGGTTGCCCAGCAGGTAGAAGGCGTCAGAGAAGTAAAAAACAATCTGATGCTGAAACGCTAGCGGACACGCTCGTATATCACAAACGAATAGGGAATTGAGGCCTCCACTTCCTTGCGCGACACCTCCCGGAAGGCCTCCGGCGGCCATTCGGGAAACCAGGCATCGCCGTCAAAGTCCGCGTGGATAATGGAAAGGTACATAAAATCCGCCTTGCCCAGCATCTGGGAAAAAATCTCGCCACCGCCGCCAACCATGATTTCGCCGCCAAGTTTTCCGGCAAGCGCCAGTGCGTCATCCACGCTGTGGACAACATGCGCGCCTGGCGCTTCATAATCCTTTTCGCGCGTCACGATAATGGTTGTCCTGTCGGGCAGTATCCGACCGATGGATTCGTGCGTTTTCCTGCCAAGAATCAGCACCTTGCCAGCAGTATGCTCACGAAATATTTTCAGTTCGCCGGGAATATGCCAGGGCATTTTGCCGTCCTTGCCGATAACCCGGTTTTCCGCCATTGCAGCGATAAGTGATATGACCATATTGCCGCCTACAGGCTATTACAGCCGGACATCAAGCCGCCGGACCGTTTCCTGGAGGGTCTCGTTCCCCGCATCCAGCTCTATGGCCTTCTGAAACAGGCTGCGCGCTTCATCCTGCTGACCGGCTGTCCAGAGGACTTCGCCCAGATGGGTCATGACTTCCGCCTCAGGCAGAATCTCGTATGCCCGGCGCAACATCAGCTCGGCCTCCTTGAGCTTGCCCTGGCGGAAAAGCACCCATCCCATACTGTCAATCACATAAGGATCATCAGGCGCCAGGGCAAGCGCCTTGGCAATCAGGACATAAGCCTCATCCAGCCGGATATTGCGATCCGCAAAAGAATATCCCAGCGCATTGTACGCCAACTGGTTATTGGGATCGATTTCAAGAATATGCCGCAGGGACGATTCCATCTCGTCATAGCGCTTCAGCTTTTCCGCCGCCAGCGAAAAATCGTACAGCAGACTGATATTGGAAGGCTTCCTGTCAACGCTTGCCTTTAAAAGGTCATACGCATCCTGATTCAGTTTGGCCATTGCGAGGATCTGCGCCTCGGCAAGAACAAGGCGCTCCTCTTCCGTGGGATATTCTTTCCGCAAAACCTCCATCCGCCTTCTGGCATCCTGCACCTTGCCCTGTTTAACCAGGATTTGTGATTTCTTTACCTGCGCCAGCAACCAGGCTTCGGCATCGGCCTCCTCGGATATCCTGTCCGTCCATTCAATCGCCGCCTTATAGTGCTTTTGTTCTTCCGCCAGTTGCGCCAGCAGGAAAATTGCCTGATAGGCTTCGGTTTCGGGCTTTCCGCTCTTTTCGAGCGCATCCAGGTACGCTTTCAGGTATCTTTCCGCTTCCTCATAACGATTCTGCTGAATAGACAACAGCCCAAGAGAATACAGCGTCAGCGAATCATCCGGTTGCGACGCCAGCAATTGTTCAAACTCCACCTTCGCCCTGTCATATTCTTTCTGGGCAATCAACATGCGCGCATTGGAAATGCGCACCTCGCGGGACTTGGGGTATTGCTTCAGGAAATCGGTCAATGTCTGAATGGCGCGTCGCGGCTCAGCCTGCGCCTGAGCCAGCGTCAGCACCGCCAGTTCCGAGTCCGGCTTCAGGCGCAACGCCTCGCGCGCCTCAACCACTGCACGCGCATTGTCCTTGTTGGCAAACGCCATCTGCGAAAGTGCAATATGCGCTTCCGGAACATCCAGGTAAGGCTCGGCAATTTTCTCCATCACGCCAAATGCCTTTACCTTGTCCCTGCCGGTACCCAGAAATTGCTGGTACTGGTATATCAACACGCCACGCTCACCCGGTTTTGCCTTTGCCAGCAACGCCGACAAAAGCTCCTGCAACTCATCCAGCCTCTCCTCGATAATCAGAAAACCAATCAGATATTTCCCGGCCTCCGCAGAATGCGGCGCCAGCTTATGCCAGAGCCGCACCGCATCCAGCGCCTCATGCGGATTTCTTTCCTTCACGGCGACTTCAGCCGCCCATTTTGCCAGACGGGGATCGCGTGTTTTCTCGGCCGCGTTCATCATGCCGTCAAAAGCTATCCGGTAATCGCCGCGCTTGTAGGCAAAATCAGCCGCCAGTATCTCGTACAGCAAATCACTTCCCAGATAGACGGAAGGCGCATCTTCCCCGTTAACGGTCCTGGCTGCGTTTTCCGCTTCCTCGCCGGAAGGCTTTTCCCCGGCAGCGGCAACCGTTTGCCCGCCTACCGTCTGATCTGCGGTGGTTCCGGATACCGGCAAGGTGGCGACGCTTTCCGGCGCCTCATTCACAGCCGTACAGGCCGACAGTAAAAATGCGAATAAAACTGGAGCTGTCCGTTTCAAGAAAATATCCTGGTTAAGGTTCATCGGGATTATTACGCTTTATGCGATTCTACCCGGAAGCGCCCTTGAGAGAAACTGTCATAAAATTTTGCCAAAAACACCCTTGACCGAAAATTATGCGCTATAATATACAGCTTCGCGGCTGTAGCTCAGTTGGATAGAGTACTTGGCTACGAACCAAGGGGTCGTGGGTTCGATTCCTGCCAGCCGCGCCATTATACTGTTTCAGGGCATCCCTGAACATCCCTAAAACCCCCGTAAATCAAGTGTTTGCGGGGGTTTTTTGTTTCTACTTGTCCCACAATGTCCCTTTGCATCCCGCAATTTTGAGTGTAATATTTCCTGCAAATTACACCCATCCCAAACTCTTTACACCCAAAAATTACACTCATTCACTCTTTGCACCTATCATTTAGGAAGGCGATATGGCGAAAAAAATAGTCCCTCTTTCAGCAATGCAGGTTAAACAGGCAAAACCAAAAGCCAAACTCTACCGACTTTTTGATGGTGGTGGTTTACACCTTACCATTTATCCGCGCGGTGGTAAATTATGGCACATGCGGGTA
>JAISIS010000073.1 GCA_031261905.1 Burkholderiaceae bacterium | reverse complement strand
AACCCGGAAACGCCGCGCCACATTCTGGAGCTTTGCACCGGCTCGGGCTGCCTTGCCATCATGATGGCGGACGCCTTTCCCCACGCACATATTGACGCGACAGACCTTTCACAGGCGGCGCTGGATGTCGCCAGCATCAACGTGGACAGATACCGGCTGGAAGACCGGATCACCCTGGTCCGCTCCGACCTTTACCAGGCCATCCCCGAAAGGCCATACGACCTTATTATCACCAACCCGCCCTATGTTAACAGCGCCTCCATGAAGCGCCTGCCGCCCGAATACCGGCACGAGCCACAGGAAGCGCTGGCAGGCGGGGAGGACGGCATGGATATTGTCCGCCGCATCGTGGCGGATGCAGGCAAATACCTGACGGAAGACGGTCTGCTTATTGTGGAAATCGGCAATGAGGCCGCCCACGCCGAAGCGGCCTTCCCCGAACTGGAGCTTACCTGGCTTTCCACCAGCGGTGGTGATGACCGTGTATTCCTGGTAGAGGCTGCGCAGTTGCGCTGATACCACCGCATGATCCGTTTCAGGCAAGTCAGCTTAAGGCGCGGGGTTAAATCCCTGCTGGAAGAAGCCGATGCCACATTAAACCCCGGCGAGAAGATCGGGCTGATAGGCCCCAACGGCGCGGGCAAGACTTCACTCTTTTCCCTCCTGAATGGCGATCTGCACCCTGACCAGGGAGATGTGGATTTCCCTTCAGGCTGGCGCATCTCCTGGGTGCGGCAGGAAATACCCGCGCTGGGGAAAGCGGCGCTGGAATATGTGATTGATGGCGATGTCCCGCTGCGCGAGCTGGAAGCGCGCCTCAAACAGCTTCAGGCTGAACCTGACCATGCCGCAAACGGCCTGCAAATCGCGGAACTGCATACCCGACTGGAAGAAGCCGGGAGCTACACCGTCCGCGCCCGCGCGGGCCAACTCCTGCTGGGCCTGGGATTTTCCCGCGAGGCGCTGCAACAGCCGGTATCCGCCTTTTCCGGTGGATGGCGAATGCGGCTGAACCTGGCGCAGGCGCTCATCGCCCCTTCCGACCTGATGCTCCTGGACGAGCCGACCAACCATCTGGACCTGGACGCCATCCTCTGGCTGGAAGACTGGCTCAAACGCTACACCGGCACCCTGATGGTGATTTCCCATGACCGGGATTTTCTGGATGGCGTCGTCAACGTCATCCTCCATATTGATGCCCGGAAGCTGCGCCGCTACAGCGGTAATTATTCCGCCTTTGAGCGCCAGCGGGCCGAACAACTGGTGCTGGCGCAAAGCGCCATCGAGAAGCAGGCCAAACAGCGCGCGCACCTGGAATCTTTCATCAGGCGTTTCCGCGCCAAGGCCAGCAAGGCGCGGCAGGCGCAAAGCCGCATGAAAGCGCTGGAGAAGATGGAAGCAACGGCCCCGCTAAGGGCCGCCGCCCCCTTCTCCTTTGAATTCCGCGAGCCGGAGAACGCCCCCAACCCGCTCCTGCGCATGGAAGATGTGCAGGCGGGCTACCCTGCCGCACAGGAAGGCGGCAAGCCTGTAACCATCCTTTCCGGCATCAACTTTCCCCTGCAAAGCGGGGAGCGCATCGGCCTTCTGGGTGTTAACGGCGCGGGCAAATCCACCTTTATCCGTACTATCGCGGGCGAATTGAAGCCGCTGGCCGGGCGCTACACCACAGGCAAGGGACTGAATATCGGCTACTTTGCCCAGCACCAGGTGGAAATGCTGCGCGACCATGAATCGCCGCTCTGGCATCTGGCCCGCATAGCGCCGGACGCCCGCGAGCAGGATTTGCGGAGCTTTCTGGGCGGCTTCCTCTTTCCCGGCGCGATGGCCACCAGCCCTGTCGCCCCGCTTTCCGGTGGCGAGAAGGCGCGCCTCGCGCTGGCGCTGATTGTGTGGCAACGCCCCAATCTGCTGCTGCTGGATGAGCCGACCAACCACCTTGACCTGGACGCGCGCGAAGCCCTGACAGATGCGCTGGCACAATTTGAAGGCACGCTGATACTGGTTTCACATGATCGCCACCTGCTGCGCGCCACTACCGACCGTTTCCTGATCGTTGCCAACGGCTCCATGCAGGAATTTGATGGTGACCTGGATGATTACCGCAACTGGCTCTTCCAAAGCCGCCAGGCGAAGGAAGCGGAAAGCAGCACAGCGGATGCGGCAAACCCTTCCACTGCCGCCACTGGCACGGAAGCAGGCCGCCGTGAGCAAAGGCGCGTGGAAGCACAGGAACGTCAGCGCCTTGCAAGCCTGAGAAAGCCGATAGAAACACGCATAAAGCGCATCGAAAGCGAGATGGAACGCCTCCAGGCAAGCCAGGCCACCATCGAAGCCCAAATCGCCAACCCGGCAATCTACGAAACGGGGAACCGCGAAAGCCTCAAACAACTCCTCCGCGACCAGGCCACCCACGCCAAACAACTGGCGGCACTCGAAGCCGAATGGATGGAGCAACAGGAAACGCTGGAGGGGTTGGAGTGATGGAGGCAACCAAGGTACACGGATTTTTTGCGGCTGTTTTTTACGCCTTCTTTCTCCTTATGTACGCCTTAATTCCAAGCCATTGATTTTAAAAGGATATTTTGCGTTGTCATTATTGCAATTTTAAAAGTTCGCGCTTAATCGCACCGAAAAACCGCATTAACTACCATAATCGACGTTTTTTCGTCGATTATTCGATTTATTGATGCCTTTTTATGCTGATAACTTACGCCTTCTCCAATTTCAATTCTTTCCGAAACCGGGTGGAAATCAACCTGGCGGTTGGCGAAAAAACCGCCAAAACCGACTGGGCTGCCGAAACCGAAGCAGGCCGCATCTCAAAGGTCATGGCTGTCATTGGCGCAAACGGCGCGGGAAAAACCAACCTGCTGCTGCCGCTGCTCTTTATGCGCTGGTTTATGGCGCAATCGTTCCATGCCGCCCCGGACAGCCTGATCCCCTGCCAGCCACATTACCTTGCCGAAGACGAACCCACCCAACTGGAATGCACCTTCCGCTTTGAAGGCACACTGTGGCGATACGAACTCACATGCACCCCGCACCAGGTATTGCGGGAAGCCCTGTACCGGCAGGATGCGCGCTTCCGGAATGTATTTGAACGCCTTTGGGATGAAAGGGCCAGGCGTTATAACATCCGGCAACGAGCTTTTGGCTTCACATCAACCGAAGCAGCAAAGACGCGCAAAAACACCTCCCTGATTGCCGCCGCAGCCCAATATGGCGTGCCGCTGGCCGGGGATTTGATAAAAGCCTGCGCATGTGCAACCAACATCACACTGCATGAACTACCATCCGTTTCCCCTGCCCACGCGCTGGACAACGCAGCACAGTATTTCTTTGACAATCCCCGGCAGGCGACAACCATGCGCCGCCTGCTGGCTGACTGGGATTTTGGCTTGCAAGGCGTTGATCTGGTCATGCGGGATGCCTATGCGGAAGGCATGCGGGAACGCGTCATGCCATACGGGCTGCACGAAAGCCACGGCAGGCGCTTTCGCCTTCCCATGAACCGTGAATCCTCCGGCACGCAAAGCGCTTTTGTCCTGCTGGCTCACTGCCTGTCACAACTGGAAAATGGTGGTCTTGTCATCCTTGACGCATTGGACAGCACCCTGCATCCTCATCTGCTGGAACCGCTGCTGGGCCTCTTTGCCAGCGCAAAAACCAACCCGCATCATGCGCAACTCCTTTTTACCTGCCATTCCGCGGATGTGCTTCATATCCTGAACAAGGAACACGTCATGCTGGTTGAAAAAGATGAGGATGGCGAAAGCGATTCCTACCGGCTTGGCAGAATGATGGCAGGTGTTCGTTTGAGGGATAACCTGTATGCCAAATACATGGCGGGCGCGTATGGCGCTATCCCCAGGCTGTAACCATGGCAACACGGCAACCCCGCAAAACAAGGCGCACCCTGCTTATCGTTACAGAAGGCGAAAGCCAGGCGGCCTTCCTGAAACACCTGCAACAGCACCCGGCTGTGCGCGAGGCAGGCACAGCCATTACCATCAAAAACGCTCACGGCAAAGGCAAGCAATACCTCATCCATACCGCCCTCAAAACCGCCAGCCATGCCCGGTTCAACCAGGTGGCCCTCCTGCTTGATGCGGATACAGACGAAAATGCGGAAACAAGCATTCGCGCGGGAAAACAAAATATCCGCATCATTTACGCGATATCCTGCCTTGAGGCTGTCCTGCTACGAGCAATCAGGGAATACAAACTTGAAGCGGACATGAAAGCACAACTCGCCCGCCTTGTGCCGGACGCCACTGACTTCCAGAGCTACCGCCAGCAATTCCCCTACCCCAGGCTGCACATAGTGCGGCGGTTTGAGAAAGCGCTGGATGAAGTGATGGGAGTGCTGGGGATTGGGTAGGGGGATGTTTATGGCCGGAATACATCCAGCCGGGCAAGCCGCAGCAGAATGCCTACGTTGAAAGGTTCAACCATCACCGTTTGCTTGAACCAATAGGCTATATCCCGCCAGCCGAGGCTGAGTTAAACTGCTATCGGCAACAAACCGGTCAGGCAGTACATGCCTGACTCAAATAAATAATCCTCCTCAAAATCCGGGGCGGTTCACTTACACGCATTATGGATATGCTGTATCATAATTTTTTAAGTGGTTTTGCTGTTTAACT
>JAISIS010000003.1 GCA_031261905.1 Burkholderiaceae bacterium | reverse complement strand
CCATGAGAAACAGTCAGTGGCTTACTGCCCTCCTGCAAACCTCGTTTGACGAGATTTACGTCATTGACGGCCAGACTTCACGCATTCTTCATGCCAGCGAGTCGGCGTGCGCCAATTTGCAGCGCCCCTTTGATGAGTTGCGCGGCCTGCCTTTCGCCGCGCTGGCGGCCCCATCGGCGGAAACACAACTTGAACGCCGCCTGCGCTCGCTCGGCGCACATGGCAAAGCAGAGCACCATGAGCCGTCAGGATTCAGTGCAGTACTTGTCAGAAAGAATGGAACAGCCTACCCGATCCTGCTGCGTATGCAGCGCTGCAATGTAAACCGGATTCCGGTCATCATTGTTTCCGGACAACCGCAGGTTTCCCGCAAGAAGAGCGGCATGGAAACGGAAATGGGGCACAACCCTTTCAAAACAGCAGACATACCGCCTGACCTTAACGCGCCCTGGCTGGTTTATAAGATTATCCGCAAGAATGACGGCAGCGTTTTCTTTCCCTGGCTGAGCGGCGGTTGCGAAAACCTGCTTGGAATCATGCCTGCGCAGCTTCGCGCCAACCCCGATCTTTTCCTTTCGTTCATCCTGCCGCAGGATCGGGATTCCTACATGGAATCCATGACGGAATCCGCCATTGACATGAAGAGCTGGAACTGGGAAGGCCGTATCTGGGTGGACGCCGTCAAGGAAATCCGGTGGATCAACCTGCTGGCGGCCCCGCACCCGCTGGAAAACGGCGATGTGCAGTGGGAAGGCATCATGACCAACATCACCCGGAGCAAGCAGGAAGAAATGGAAATCAGGCTTTCCCGAACGCGGCTTGCCGAACTTTCCGCCCATGTGGAAGAAGTGAAGGAACATGAGCGCACACAGATTTCACGCGAAATACATGATGATCTTGGCGGCAACCTCACCGCCATCAAGATGGCGCTGGCGCTCCTGGCGAAACGCCTCCCCAGGAACAAGCCCGAACTGGCGGAGAAAGCGCAATATGTAGATCAGCTCGTGGACAGAACCATTGAAGCCGCCCACCGCATTGCCAGCAACATGCGCCCCAGCATCCTGGATATCGGCATCGTTGCGGCGCTGGAGTGGCAGGCGGATGAATTTGCCCGCCAGTCCGGCATCCCCTGCCGTTTTGAATCTGCTGTTTCCGAAATACAATTGCAGTCCGCACAATCCACGGCGCTTTTCCGCATCGCCCAGGAAGCGCTGACCAATATCGCCCGTCATGCCGAAGCCAGCCAGGTTTCCATTCAACTGACAACCACCAGAACCCATGTCCAGCTCAGGATTACCGACAACGGAAAGGGCATTACAGTGGCGGATCGCATGAAACCCCAGTCTTTCGGCATTCGCGGCATGATTGAACGCGCGCATTCACTTGGCGGAAAGCTGTCCTTTGATTCCGTACCGGGCAAGCGCAACACGATTACCGTGGTCATCCCCTACACCGACATGTTTTTTGATTCGGAAATCAGCCTGCCTGTGAGAAACTGACTAAACCATGCATAATGATTGCCACAACCTCTCCTTCTGACGCCTGTACGGAAAAGCCGTGAACGAAGAATCCACTATTCGTGTCATGATCGTTGATGATCACGCCATTGTACGCGAAGGCCTGAAACAGGTCCTCGCGGATACGGACGATATTCTGGTAACGGGAGAAGCCGCAAACGGGCTTGAAGCCATCCGGCTGGCGCGCGCCAGACAGGGCGACATCATGCTTTTGGACATCACCATGCCGGACAGAAACGGTATTGAAGTATTAAAACAGATTCACAAGGAAATACCGGAGCTGTCCATCATAATGCTCTCCATGCACCGTGAAGACCAGTACGCCATCCGCTCACTGAAAGCCGGAGCCGTTGGATATCTCAACAAGCAAAGCGCGCCGAACGAACTGGTGCAGGCCATACGCCAGGTATCGGAGGGGAACAAATACATCAGCCCCGCGCTGGCGCAGGAACTGGCCCGCCATGTGGCGGAAGATTCCGGGAAAGCGCCTCACGAATCCCTGTCCGACCGGGAATTCCAGACCCTGCTCATGATCGCGGCGGGCAAATCCGTATCGGATATTGCGGCAGAACTCTCGCTTTCCGTCAAGACCGTCAGCGAATACCGCTCGCGCCTGCTCTCCAAAATGGTGCTGAAGAACAATGCGGAACTGATGCATTACGCCATCAGGCATGGCCTTGTTATTGAATAACAATACAAAACATTTCAACACACCATCTGGATATTAATTATAACTGTATAGTATAATTCCATATTGCAGTATTGCCTGTTTGCGCGGCATGAAGCATCGCCCGCTTATGTCCGATCGCAAATTATGAACAAACCACCGTCACTATCGGAAAAGTCCGTTGCGGAGATTGCCAGAGGCGCTTTTCGCCTTTTGGGTTCCCGTAAGCAAGCGCCAACGCCTGATGCCTATCGGGCGGCTTTTTATGAAGTGCTCGGTCAACAGCCTCCCAAAGACATTCCCAAAGGCCTTCCCTCAAGGAATAAACATGTTGAAATGGATATTGAGGAAAACCAGAAGTACGTGGAAGCTGTCGCCGCACTGGAAAGGTTTGCGAAGCAGTTGTCCCGTTTCCACGATGACATCGCCGCTTATGGAACACGGCTGCTGTCGGCCATACAGGAAAGAGATTTCAAAAGGTACGAGAGGACGCTGCGCCTGATGGCCAGAACCTACCTGAAACCCTCTGTCCCATCCGCCCGTCCGAACGATCAGGCAGCCCTGCAAGCCACTGCGGACAAGCTGCGCGAACTGTTGATCCATACCCTCTCCTTCAGCCTTACCGCCTTGCTTTATGACGCGCCCGAACTCGCCAATGAAGCGACCATACTGGGAGATGCCCTGAAGGTGGCGCAGGACGAAGAAACCTTTGAAGACATTACCCGGCGCCTTAAACAACTATCTCTCACCATTGAACTGAAGTGCGCCGGCAGCGTCGAACAGCAGAAACTGCTGTTGCGCTTTTTCAGTCTGCTCTTAAACAATATCGGAGAACTTCTTGAAGATGACAACTGGATAAGAGGCCAGATTGACATCATGCAGGAACTGATCGACGGACCGGTTACTCCCCGTATCCTGGCGGATGCTGAAACCAACCTGAAATCCGTCATTTACAAGCAAAGCCTGTTAAAGCGCAGCCTGAACGATGCCAGAGAAAGCATCAAACAGCTTATAGTCAGCTTTGTCGAGCGGCTGGCGTTCATGACGGAAAGCACCGGCAATTATCATGACCGTATCAAAGTGCTGTCCAATAAGGTTATCAAGGCCGGCAACGCCATTGAACTGAACGATATTCTGGAAAACATCATGCATGAAACCCATGCCATCCAGACAGATACGCTGGTCTCGTTCAACCAGATGCAAAACACCCGGCAAAGAGTGAACGAAGCCGAAGAGCGCGCAAGGGAACTGGAAAGCCGACTTGAACAGGTCAGCGAACTCATCCGTGAAGACAAACTGACAGGCGGCCTGAACCGGCAAGGCATGGAAGACGCCTTTGTCCGCGAAATCGCTCACGCTGACAGGAACAAGACCCCTTTGTGCGTCGCCTTCCTGGATCTGGACAACTTCCGGACACTCAACAACACGCATGGACATAGTGCCGGAGACAACGCCCTGATTCATGTGGTGCGCGTCGCCAGGGAAACGCTGCGGTCCACCGATGTTATCGCGCGCTATGGCGGTGAGGAATTTGTCATCCTCTTTCCGGAAACCCGGCTTGAAAACGCCATGGGCACGATGCGGCGCCTGCAAAGAGAACTGACCAGGCATTTCTTCCTGCACAACAATGAACGCATCCTGATTACTTTCAGTGCGGGCGTCGCCATGCGCAGGGACGGCGAAAGCTGGGATGCACTCACCCACCGCGCGGACATGGCCATGTATGACGCCAAGAACGCGGGCAAGAACCAGGTATTCCCGGCGGAATAACCCGGCCTTTTGCTCCCCTGTATCTGAAAATGTATAAAGTTGTGACAGAAATCCCCCAAAACTGCGGATTTCTGAGAGAATGCCGTGTTTTTAGAATGAATCCGCGCATGCTTCTGTTTTATTGCATCCCGCCTACTGGAGACCGCGATGAAATTTCGTTTTCCCATTGTCATCATTGACGAAGATTACCGCTCCGAGAACACTTCCGGGCTGGGTATCCGCGCGCTGGCGCAAGCCATGGAAGACGAGGGAATGGATGTATTGGGCGTAACCAGCTACGGCGACCTCTCGCAATTCGCGCAGCAGCAGTCGCGCGCTTCCGCTTTTATCCTGTCCATTGACGATGAGGAATTCGGCGAGGGAACCGCGTCCGACATTGACAAGGCACTGCAGCCGCTCCGCGCCTTTGTCGAGGAAATCAGGCACAAGAACGCCGACATCCCGATTTACCTTTACGGCGAAACCCGCACATCGCGCCATATACCGAACGATCTCTTAAGGGAACTGCACGGCTTCATTCACATGTTTGAAGACACTCCCGAATTTGTGGCACGCCACATTATCCGGGAAGCCCGCTCCTATCTGGACGGGCTTGCGCCGCCCTTTTTCCGGGCGCTCATGCACTATGCGCAGGATGGCTCCTATTCCTGGCACTGTCCGGGACACTCCGGTGGCGTGGCCTTCCTCAAATCGCCTATCGGGCAGATGTTCCACCAGTTTTTCGGGGAAAACATGCTGCGGGCCGATGTATGCAATGCCGTGGAAGAGCTGGGGCAACTGCTTGACCATACCGGCCCGGTAGCGCAAAGCGAGCGCAACGCGGCACGCATCTTCAATGCCGATCACTGCTACTTCGTCACCAACGGCACCTCGACATCCAACAAGATCGTATGGCATTCAACCATTGCCAACGGCGACATTGTGGTGGTTGACCGCAATTGCCACAAATCCGTGCTGCACGCCATTGTCATGACAGGCGCTATTCCGGTTTTCCTGATGCCGACCCGTAACCACTACGGCATCATCGGCCCTATCCCGAAAGCCGAGTTCGAGCCGGAAAACATCCGCCGCAAGATCGAGGCAAACCCATTCGCGCGTGATGCCGCCATCAAGAAACCGCGGGTGCTTACGCTGACCCAGTCCACCTATGACGGCATCGTTTACAACGTGGAAACCATCAAGACCATGCTGGATGGCGAGATTGAAACCCTTCACTTTGATGAAGCCTGGCTGCCGCACGCCACCTTCCACGCGTTTTACAAGGACATGCACGCCATCGGCAAGCACTCGGCGCGCACCAGGGAATCCCTTGTTTTTTCGACACAATCCACGCACAAGCTGCTGGCCGGGCTTTCGCAGGCCTCGCAAATCCTTGTACAGGAATCGGAAACCGTAAAGCTGGACCAGGATATCTTCAATGAAGCCTTCCTGATGCACACATCCACTTCTCCGCAGTACGCCATCATAGCGTCCTGCGATGTGGCCGCCGCCATGATGGAGCCGCCGGGCGGCACTGCCCTGGTGGAAGAATCGCTGCTGGAAGCCCTGGATTTCCGGCGCGCCATGAAGAAAGTATCGCAGGAATTCGGGCAGGACTGGTGGTTTGAAGTCTGGGGGCCGGACAAATTCGCAGAAGAGAATATAGGCGAGCGCGAAGACTGGATGATCAGCGCCGAAGACGACTGGCATGGTTTTGGAGACATCGCGCCGGGATTCAACATGCTGGATCCCATCAAGGCCACCATCATCACGCCCGGCCTGTCACTGGACGGCAATTTC
>JAISIS010000165.1 GCA_031261905.1 Burkholderiaceae bacterium | reverse complement strand
CCCTTACCCATTGCAGGTAGGCTGGCAGGCCGTTTGTTACCTGGGCCACAATCAGTTCCGGCACCTCATAGGGATGGAGCGTTTGCAGAGCGGCTGAAAGTGCTGCAACGCGGGATTGGGTCGTCTTGATTGTGAGGCCCACTTCTTTTGCCTCTTCCACCACGCCCTGCCAGCGGTAGATGGATAACAGGCCGGGCGTCATGCTTACGCAGGCGGCCAGTTTCTGTTCCACGAGCGAACGGGCGATTTTTTGCGCCGTATCGCTGTCCGGCGCGGTACTGTATGCCACTACTACCTTGTCCATTGTGCCCTCCTTTTTTCATTATCCGCTTTTTTCCAGTGTACGTGAAATGCGCCTGAAACAGCTATATCGGTAAACAAAAAGGCCGGGGATTCCCCGGCCTTTTGGGCTTTTCCGCCAGCCTCGCGGCTTATTCGGCGTTGACGATGGCCGGTTCCGGACGATCCACCAGTTCCACAAAGGCCATAGGCGCATTGTCGCCAGCGCGATTGCCTATTTTCAGGATGCGCAGGTAGCCGCCATTACGGTTGGCATAGCGCGGCCCCAGTTCGGCAAAGAGCTTGACGACCATTTCACGGTCACGCAGACGGTTGAACGCGAGGCGCTTGTTGGCCAGCGTGTCTTTTTTGCCCAGAGTAATAATCGGCTCGACAACGCGGCGCAGTTCCTTTGCCTTGGGCAGGGTGGTCTTGATCGCTTCATGGCGGAGCAGCGAAACACTCATGTTGCGCAGCATGGCCAGACGATGGGATGATGTGCGGTTGAGCTTCCTCAAACCGTGACGATGACGCATGATTTACCTCTTTATCTTGAATCCGGCTCTTCTATCGGCAACTGCCGCGGGCCGGTCATGTTTAACAATGGTTTAAAACGATTAACGCTCCAGCCCCGGCGGCGGCCAGTTATCCAGCTTCATGCCGAGGGTCAGCCCGCGTGAGGCCAGTACTTCCTTGATTTCATTCAGCGACTTGCGGCCCAGATTCGGCGTCTTGAGCAATTCATTTTCGCTGCGCTGGATCAGGTCGCCGATATAGTTGATGTTTTCGGCCTTGAGACAGTTGGCGGAACGAACCGTCAGCTCAAGGTCATCCACCGGACGCAGCAGCACCGGATCAACAGGCGGCAATTGCGAGAGTGCTTCGGCGGAAGTTTCGGTGCCTTCGAGCGCCGCAAAAATGCTCAACTGGTCCACCAGGATACGGGCGGACTGGCGAATGGCCTCTTCCGCGGTAATGACGCCGTTGGTTTCGATATTGATGATCAGCTTGTCCAGGTCGGTACGCTGTTCAACGCGTGCGGATTCCACAGCGTAGGAAACGCGGCGAACCGGGGAAAAGGAAGCGTCCAGGATAATCCGGCCAATGGTCTTGTTGGTGTCTTCGGACAACCTGCGCACGTTGCCGGGTACGTAGCCACGGCCTTTTTCTACCTTGACCTGCATATCCAGCTTGCCGCTTTCCGTCAGGTGCGCTATGACATGCTCCGGGTTGATTATTTCCACATCATGCGGCAACTCAATGTCCGCTGCGGTTACGATGCCGGTGCCTTCCTTTTTCAGGGTCAGGGTTACGGCATCGCGGTTGTGCAGCTTGAAGACCACGCCCTTGAGATTCAGGAGCAGGTCAACCACATCTTCCTGTATACCGTCCAGCGTGGAATATTCATGTACGACACCGGCAATGGTCACTTCGGTCGGCGCGTAGCCCACCATGGAAGAAAGGAGGACACGGCGCAGGGCATTACCCAGCGTGTGACCGTAGCCACGCTCGAATGGCTCCATTTCCACGCGTGAATGACCGGCTCCCACTGCCTCTACATTAATGATGCGCGGCTTGAGAAAATTGTTTGGCATAAAAAATGTCCTTTTCAATACCCTCGGCTCGTTACACCGATAAGGCTGATGGCATTAAATAAAAAATAATACAGGTTCAACAATAACTGGGATGCCCAATCATTAACGCGAATACAACTCGATAATCAGCGATTCGTTGATGTCGTTGGCAAATTCCGAACGGTCCGGAATGCGCTTGAACTGGCCTTCCATCTTTTTGGAGTCAACAGATACCCAGTCCGCCATGCCGATCTGCTCGGCCAGCGAGAGCGATTCAATGATGCGCGCCTGTTTTTTGGCTTTTTCACGAACGGCAACAACGTCATTGGGCTTGACCAGATAGGACGGGATGTTCACGACCTTGCCATTAACGGTAAACGCCTGGTGGCTGACCAGTTGGCGGCTCTCGGCGCGTGTTGAACCAAAACCCATGCGGTAGATCACGTTGTCAAGGCGGGTTTCCAGCAGTTGCATCAGGTTGTCGCCCGTGTTGCCTTTCCTGCGTTCCGCTTCGGCAAAGTAGCGGCGGAACTGTCTTTCCAGAACGCCGTACATGCGTTTGACTTTTTGCTTCTCGCGCAACTGGTTGCCATAATCGGACAAACGGGCGCCGGAGCGCATACCGTGCTGTCCCGGTTTAACGCTCAGTTTGCATTTGGAATCCAGCGAGCGGCGAGCGCTCTTCAAAAAAAGGTCGGTGCCTTCACGGCGTGAGAGTTTGGCCTTTGGGCCTGTATAACGTGCCACGATATTTCCTTTACTCTAAATGACGCCCCGAAACCCGAAACGGGTTCAGGCGCTAGTCAGGCTGATGACAGCCTGACGGTGGTCTTCAAAAAATCAGATGCGGCGGCGCTTCGGCGGGCGGCAGCCATTATGCGGAACAGGCGTAATATCCTGAATCTGGGTAATGCGGATGCCCAGGTTATTCAGGGCGCGAACCGCTGATTCACGGCCAGGGCCGGGGCCTTTGATGCGCACTTCCAGATTCTTGATGCCATATTCCACAGCAACCCGTCCCGCAGACTCGGCGGCAACCTGCGCGGCAAACGGAGTGGACTTGCGGGAACCTTTGAAACCCGCGCCGCCGGATGTCGCCCATGTCAGGGTATTGCCCTGACGGTCAGTTATCGTGATGATGGTGTTATTGAAAGAAGCATGAACATGCGCCACGCCTTCCGCAATATTTCTTTTCACCTTTTTGCGCACACGTGACGCTGCGCCGCTTGATGCTTTTGCCATATAAAAATCCTTGATCCGTCTTACGATTCAAACACGGTGGTTTGCCTTATTTCTTCAGCGCCTGCGCCGCCTTGCGTGGCCCCTTGCGGGTACGGGCATTGGTGCGGGTGCGCTGCCCCCTCACCGGCAAGCCACGGCGATGACGCAATCCGCGATAGCAGCCAAGATCCATCAGGCGCTTTACGCTCATGGATACTTCACGGCGCAAATCACCTTCAATCATGTAGCTGTTCAAGGCGTCGCGAAGTTTTTCCAGTTCGCTGTCACTCAGGTCCTTGACCTTTTTTGACGGTTCCACACCGGTTGCCTCGCAGATTTCCTTTGCGCGCGGGCGGCCAATGCCATAGATGGCCGTCAGGCCAATAACAATGTGCTGATGATTGGGAATATTTACCCCTGCAATACGTGCCATTCGTTCGTCCTAATAATGCCGTTATTAACCTTGACGCTGCTTGTGACGCAGTTCCGTGCAAATCACACGTACCACGCCCTTGCGCCTGATGATCTTGCAATTGCGGCAAATCCGCTTGACAGATGCCTGTACCTTCATTTTTCAACCTCTTCCAAATTTAAAGTGCTGCCTGTTCCTGCTACTTGGACCGGAAAACAATCCGGGCGCGCGTCAGATCATACGGCGTCAGTTCCACCGTCACCTTGTCGCCCGGCAGGATACGGATATAGTTCATCCGCATTTTTCCGGATATGTGTCCCAGTACAACATGCCCATTTTCCAGGCGCACGCGAAAAGTTGCGTTGGGCAGATTATCAATGATCTCGCCCTGCATCTGGATAACGTCATCTTTTGCCATATGTTGTCAGTTCTCTTCTTTCCGTTATCAGCGGGACAGCCCCGTCCCCTTGAAATTCGATTTTTTAAGCAACGATTCATACTGCTGCGACATGACGAAATTCTGAATCTGCGCCATGAAGTCCATGGTGACCACCACAAGGATCAGCAGCGAGGTGCCGCCAAAATAAAACGGCACGTTCCATTTTGCCACCAGAAATTCCGGCAGCAGACATACCAGCGTCACATACACGGCTCCAGCCAGGGTCAGACGCATCAGAATCCTGTCAACATAGCGCGCGGTCTGCTCGCCCGGACGAATACCCGGAATAAACGCGCCGCTCTTTTTCAGGTTATCCGCTGTTTCCCGGCTGTTAAAGACAAGCGCGGTATAAAAGAAACAGAAGAAGATAATGGCCGCAGCATAAAACAGCGCGTGCATCGGCTCACCCGGCGCCAGAGAAGCGGACAGATCTTTCAGGAAACGGACAAACATATTATCCGATTCTGTGCCGCTTGCAAACCATCCCGCAATCGTTGCCGGAAACAGGATGATGGATGAGGCGAAGATTGGCGGGATAACCCCTGCCATATTTACCTTCAGCGGCAAATGCGTACTCTGGCCGCCATAAATCTTGTTGCCGATCTGGCGCTTGGCGTAATTTACCAGGATACGGCGCTGCCCGCTCTCGATAAAGACGACAAGGTAAGTCACCACAACCACGATCACGCAAATCAGCAGAGCTGAAATCGCGCTCATGGAACCCGTGCGCACCAGCTCGAACAGGCCGCCGATCGCATGGGGAAGCCCCGCGGCGATACCGGCAAAGATCAGGATGGAAATACCGTTGCCCAGACCACGTTCCGTAATCTGCTCACCCAGCCACATCAGGAACATGGTGCCGGTCACCAGCGTCACCACCGTCGTGAAGCGGAACATCATTCCCGGATCAATCACCAGCCCCGGTTGCGCCTCAACTGCAATCGCAATGCCCAGGCCCTGGAAAGCCGCCAGCAGCAGGGTGCCATAGCGGGTATATTGCGTCATCTTGCGGCGGCCCGCCTCGCCTTCCTTTTTCAGCGCCTCAAGCTGCGGGGAAACAATACCAATCATCTGCATGATGATGGATGCCGAAATGTACGGCATGATCCCCAGCGCGAATACGGAAAAGCGAGAGAGAGCGCCACCCGAAAACATGTTGAACATACCGAGGATGCCGCCCTCGTTCTGCTTGAACAGGAAAGCAAGCTGATCCGGATCAATTCCCGGAACCGGTATGTGCGCGCCGATGCGGTAAACCACCAGCGCGCCCAGAAGGAACCACAGGCGCTGCCAGGGGAATCCTGCAGCCGACGAATTCGCTACGGCTTTAGATGACGTTGCCAATCAATACCCCGTACTGTGATGCTTATGCGATGGTGCCGCCCCGGCTCTCGATAGCCGCGCGAGCACCTTTGGTTACCGAAATACCGGAAAGATTCACGCTCTTCGTGATCTCGCCGGACAAAATAACGCGCGCTTCCCTGATCTGCTGGGAAACGATGCCTGCCTGTTTCAGCACCAGCAAATCAATATCATTGACCGCCAGCTTTTCCAGGTCGGAAAGACGGACTTCGGCACGATAGGGCGCGCTCATGGATTTGAAACCGCGCTTGGGCAACCTGCGTTGCAGGGGCATCTGCCCGCCTTCAAAGCCTACCTTGTGGAAACCGCCGTCACGCGATTTCTGACCCTTGTGTCCACGGCCAGCCGTTTTGCCCAGGCCGGAACCAATGCCGCGGCCAACTCGGCGTTTGGCGTGTTTTGCGCCGGCTGCGGGTTGTAACGTATTCAATTTCATAACTTGTCCTGTTGGCAGTTTTCCGGAAAAATTCAGGAAACCACTTTAACGAGATACGACACCTTGTTGATCATGCCACGAATGGCGGGCGTATCTTCCAGCGTGGAAACGGAATTCAGGCGACGAAGACCCAGGCCGCGCACCGTGGCGCGATGTGACTCTTTTGTCCCGATCAGGCTTCTTGTAAGCTTCACCGTGATTTGCTTAGACGACATGGTCACTCCCCCCTTATCCAACGATTTCCTCAACCGGCTTGCCGCGTTTGGCGGCAATTTCCGATGGCGTATTCATGGAAGCCAGGGCGTTCATGGTTGCGCGAACCATGTTATACGGATTGCTGGAACCGAATGATTTGGCAACCACGTTGGTAACCCCCAGCACATCAAACATCGCGCGCATAGCGCCACCGGCAATCACACCGGTACCCTGCTTGGCGGGATTCAGCATCACCTTGGCCGCGCCGTGCTTGCCGATAATGGTGTGCTGCAGGGTGCCATCCTTCAGCGTTACCTTGATCATATTGCGGCGGGCCTCTTCCATTGCCTTTTGCACGGCAATCGGCACTTCCTTGGATTTGCCCTTGCCCATGCCTATACGGCCATCACCGTCACCCACGACCGTCAGCGCGGAAAACCCCATGATACGACCGCCCTTGACCACCTTGGTCACGCGGTTAATGGCGATCATCTTCTCGCGCAAGCCGTCATCGGGCCTTTCGTTCTGCGCTTTCTGTTGCATCTTTGCCATGAAATATCCCTTAGAACTTCAGACCGGCTTCACGCGCGGCTTCCGCCAGCGCCTTTACACGGCCATGATAACGAAAACCCGAACGGTCAAAAGCGACTTCGGTAATACCGGCTTTCAGCGCTTTTTCCGCAACCCTCTTGCCAACCAGCACCGCCGCAGCGATATTGCCGCCCGCACCCGGCTTGCCGAGTTGCTGGCGCACCTCGCTTTCCACGGTGGAAGCGGCAGCCAGAATACGGGAATCCGGCGCAATGACGTTGGCATAAATATGCATATTGGTGCGATGCACAGACAGGCGATTCGCACCCAGCACCGCTATCTTCGCCCGGGTCTGGCGTCCGCGACGCAAACGTGATTGTTTCTTGTTCATCAAACGCCCCCTATTACTTCTTCTTGGTTTCTTTAAGCTTGATCACTTCGTCCACATAGCGCACGCCCTTGCCCTTGTAAGGCTCCGGCCTGCGGTAGGCGCGAACTTCGGCGGCAACCTGCCCGACCACCTGTTTGTCGATACCTTTCAGGACGATCTCGGTCTGCGACGGCGTTTCGCATTTCACACCGGCAGGCATCTTGTGCGTAACCGGATGCGAAAAACCGAGAGACATGTTCAGCACATCACCCTGCGCCTGCGCGCGATAACCCACGCCAATCAGCGTCAGACGGCGCTCAAAACCCTTGCTGACGCCTTCAACCATATTGTTGACCAGCGCACGGGTTGTTCCCCACATCATCTGCGCATCACGGCTGTCATCAGCAGGTTCCACCAGCAGCGCCTTGTTTTCCTCCTTGACGCGCACACGCGCGGAAAGGGTGCGGGACAAGACGCCAAGCGCGCCCTTGACCGTAATCTGATCGCCTGCAATGGTCACTGTCGCGCCATCCGGAATAGCAATCGGCATTTTTCCAACTCTTGACATGCTTGACTCCTCAGGCCACAAAACAAATGACTTCGCCGCCAACGCCATTGGCGCGCGCCTTGCGATCAGTCATCACACCCTTGGGTGTGGATACAATGGCAACGCCCAGACCGTTCATGACGCTCGGCAAATCGTCGCGCCCCCTGTAAATACGAAGGCCAGGACGGGATACCCGCTCAAGCCTCTCAATAACGGGACGGCCCACATAATATTTCAGCGAGATATTCAGCTCGGCCTTGCCGCCTGCTTCGTTGACGCCAAAAGACTCAATGTAACCTTCTTCTTTCAAAACATTCGCAATTGCGACCTTGACTTTGGAAGAAGGCATCGAGACAGAATGCTTGTTGACCTGCTGCGCATTGCGAATGCGTGTCAGCATGTCCGCGATAGGATCGCTCATACTCATTAGATGTCCTCCTGCTACCAGCTGGCTTTAATAACGCCGGGAATTTCGCCACTCATGGCAAACTCACGGAGTTTGGTACGGCCCAGGCCGAATTTTCTGTATGTGCCGCGCGGCCGACCAGTAATGGCGCAACGATTGCGCTGGCGGGTCGGGTTCGCGTTACGCGGCAATGACTGCAACTTCAGACGGGCTTCGTAACGCTCCTCGTCCGACTTGCTTTGGTCATCAATGATCGCCTTTAACGCTGCGCGTTTGGCCGCATATTTCTTGACCAGATCCGCGCGCTTCTTTTCACGATTAATTAGTGCCAGTTTTGCCATGCTGCCTCAGTTTCTGAACGGAAATTTAAATGCGGTGAGGAGTGCTCTTGACTCGTCATCGGTCTTGGCGGTCGTCGTAATGCTGATATTCAGACCACGCAAAGCATCAATCTTGTCATATTCGATTTCAGGGAAAATGATCTGCTCCCTGACGCCAAGATTGTAGTTACCCCTGCCATCAAAAGATCTGGCGGAAATACCACGAAAATCCCTGATGCGCGGCAACGCAATCGTTACCAGGCGATCCAGGAACTCATACATCCTCTCGCCACGCAAGGTGACCATGCAGCCAATCGGATAACCATCGCGGATATTGAATCCGGCGATGGATTTCTTGGCCTTGGTGACCACCGGCTTTTGCCCGGCAATCTTTGCAAGGTCTTCCACGGCATGATCAATAATTTTTTTATCGGCAACGGCTTCGGACAACCCCATATTCAGGGTTATCTTGGTGATGCGAGGCACCTCCATTGCGGTCTTGTAGGAAAATTGCGCCATCAGATCAGGCACCACTTTTTCCCGGTAAAAATTTCTCAAACGCGCCATAATTATTTCGCCCCAACAACTCTGCCGCTGGATTTGTAAACGCGGACCTTCTTGCCATCCACCATTTTGAAACCCACACGATCGGCCTTATTCGCAACCACGTCATACAACGCGACATTGGAAACGTGAATCGGCATCTGTTTATCTTCAATCCCGCCTTTCGCGCCCGTCATCGGATTGGGACGAATGGCCTTCTTGACCACATTGATATTCTTGACGATCACACGGTCATCAATACAACGCTCGACGATACCGCGCTTGCCCTTGTCCTTGCCGGCCAGGACGATTACTTCGTCATCTTTTCTGATTTTCTTCATGTTATTCCCCTTACAGCACTTCCGGCGCAAGAGAGACAATCTTCATGAACCGCTCGGTACGCAATTCACGGGTTACCGGCCCGAAAATGCGGGTGCCAATCGGCTCCAGCCGGGCGTTCAGCAGCACGGCTGCGCTGCCGTCGAACTTGATCAGCGACCCGTCCGGACGGCGCACGCCCTTGGCGGTGCGAACAACCACGGCGTTATAAATCTCACCCTTCTTCACTCTTCCTCGCGGAGCAGCGCTTTTTACCGTGACCTTGATAATGTCACCAATGCCTGCATAGCGGCGCCTGGAACCGCCCAACACCTTGATGCAAAGCACCTCTCTGGCGCCAGTGTTGTCGGCCACTTTCAAACGGCTTTCACTCTGAATCATATTTTCTTTCCCAACTTAATTCGCCCTGGCGCTTTGCCTGACGATCAGTCTTGGTCCCGTCATCCGATGCCTGGCATCTTCTGATTGGGTGGACAGTTTCTACATATTGACCTCACGCCATCTGCTGACGGCGCGAAGTCTGCGATTATTACATCAATACGACATTAATGCAAGTCTTTTATATCACCTGCGCAACCTGCACAACACGGGTAACCACCCATGACTTGTGCCGGGAAATCGGACGGCTTTCCGTAATTTCCACGGTATCGCCAACCTTTGCCTGATTGGCTTCGTCATGCGCCAGATATTTCTTCGAGCGCCTGATGATTTTGCCATACAGGGGATGCTTGACGCGGCGCTCAATCAGGACAGAAACGGTTTTATCCATCTTGTCCGATACAACCCTGCCCGTCAGCGCGCGCTGAACTTTTGCCTGCTCACTCATTATTGATTACCCTTTGCATTCATAACCGTCTTCACACGAGCAATATCACGCCTGACTTTCCTTAACTGGGACGTATTCGTCAATTGCTGGGTGGCTTTCTGCATGCGCAGGCCGAACTGTGCCTTCAGAAGGTCTTTCAGTTCCTGTTGCAGCGCGGCCTGGTCCTTGTTGCGAAGCTCGGAAGCTTTCATCATATCTCCTTTACTGCCCAATCCGGCGGGTCACAAATGTGGTTGGCAGCGGCAGCTTGGCGGCAGCCAGGCGAAACGCCTCACGCGCCAGTTCTTCCGTCACGCCATCCATTTCATACAACATCTTGCCCGGGCGGATCTCGGCAACATAATATTCCGGATTACCCTTGCCGCTGCCCATACGGACTTCTGCCGGTTTTTCGGAAATCGGCTTGTCCGGGAAAATCCGGATCCAGATACGGCCACCACGGCGAATATGACGCGTCATGGCGCGGCGGGCGGCCTCAATCTGACGCGCCGTAAGCCTTCCACGGCCTGTCGCCTTAAGACCAAACTCACCAAAAGAGACGCTGGTGCCACGCTCATGCGAAATACCGGTATTGCGCCCTTTCTGTTCTTTTCTGTATTTTCTGCGTTTTGGCTGCAGCATAATTATTCTCCTGCCGATTCAGCTGGTGCGGATTCAGGCGCGGCTTCAGGCTTCCTGGTGCGGACACGCTTGACGCCGGCGGGCGCGGAAGCGCCTTCCACTTTCCTTACACGTTGTTTTCCAGCCGGTTTGGCGCCATCGTCACGGCGCACGTTGCGGCGTTTCTTTTCTTCCTCGATACCGGCCTCAACTTTTGGCGCTTCGCCATTATCCATACGATCGCCCTTGTACACCCAGACCTTCACGCCAATAATGCCGTAAGTGGTCAGCGCTTCGCTGAAACCATAATCAATGTCCGCACGCAGGGTATGCAGAGGCACGCGGCCTTCGCGGTACCATTCGGTACGCGCAATTTCAATGCCGTTCAGCCTGCCCGAGGACATGATCTTGATGCCCTGCGCGCCAAGGCGCATGGCGTTTTGCATTGCGCGCCTCATGGCGCGGCGGAACATGATGCGCTTTTCCAGTTGCTGCGTAATGGAATCTGCAATCAACTGGGCATGCGTTTCCGGCTTGCGGATTTCTTCAATATTGACGTGGACCGGCACGCCCATGATCTTTGTAAGATCATTTTTCAGCACCTCAATGTCCTCGCCCTTCTTGCCGATAACCACGCCCGGACGCGAGCTGTAAATCGTCAGGCGCGCGTTCTTGGCCGGACGCTCGATGACCACATGGCCAACCGATGCGTTTTTCAGCTTTTTCTTCAGATACTTGCGGGCCTGCAGGTCTTCATTGAGCATCCCGGCAAAGTTATTGTTGCCGGCATACCAGCGCGACGACCAGTTACGGGCTACCGCAAGGCGAAATCCGGTTGGATGAATCTTTTGCCCCATCGTGATCCCCTTAAATGCTTACAGTCACGTAAATGTGACAGGTTTGTTTGATGATGCGATCACCGCGGCCTTTTGCGCGCGGGCTGTAGCGCTTTAACGATGTCCCTTTTTCGACATAAATCGAAGCAACCTTCAATTCGTCAATATCCGCGCCATCATTGTGCTCGGCATTCGCAATTGCGGATTCCAGCACCTGCTTGATGAGTACAGCCCCCTTTTTCGGAGTGAACGTCAGAATATCAAGCGCCTTGTCCACCTTCTTGCCGCGAATCATATCGGCCACCAGACGGCCTTTTTGCGCCGACAGGCGCGCGCCGCGGAGAACAGCCTTTGTTTCCATCATTGCCATAGCCTGCTCCTACCTTTTCGCTTTCTTGTCGGCGGCATGACCCTTGAATGTCCTGGTCAACGCAAATTCGCCGAGCTTGTGCCCAACCATGTTTTCGGAAATGTACACCGGCACATGCTGCTTGCCGTTGTGCACAGCAATGGTAAGACCAATGAAATCCGGCATGATGGTGGATCTGCGCGACCATGTCCTGATCGGTCTTTTGTCCTTGGTCTCCTGCGCGGTTTCCACCTTCTTGATCAGATGGGCATCGCAGAAAGGCCCTTTTTTCAATGAACGAGTCATATGCTATACCCCTATTTTTTCTTGCCACGGCGTGAAACGATCATCGAAGTCGTGCGCTTGTTGCTGCGCGTCTTCAAGCCCTTGGTTTTCTGGCCCCACGGCGATACCGGGTGACGACCGCCGGAAGTCCTGCCTTCGCCGCCGCCATGCGGGTGATCCACCGGATTCATGACCACGCCACGCACTGTCGGACGGACACCGCGCCAGCGCATGGCGCCCGCCTTGCCGATCTTGCGCAGGCTGTGCTCCGCATTACCCACTTCACCGATAACCGCACGGCACTCAATATGTACGCGGCGCACTTCGCCCGAACGCAAGCGCACCTGCGCGTATGAACCTTCACGCGCCATCAGCACCACGCCCGCGCCCGCGCTTCTTGCCATCTGCGCGCCCTTGCCGGGAAGCATTTCGATGCAATGAATCGTGGAACCCACCGGAATATTTCTGAGCGGCAGGCAATTACCCGGCCTGATCGGCGCTTCGGAACCATTCATCAACTGATCGCCTACAGCAAGCCCTCTCGGCGCAATGATGTAACGACGCTCGCCATCCGCATAACAGATCAGCGCGATATTGGCCGTGCGGTTCGGATCATATTCAAGCCGCTCCACTTTGGCGGGAATACCATCCTTGTCGCGCAGGAAATCAACCACACGGTAATGATGCTTGTGACCACCGCCCATATGACGCGTGGTAATGCGCCCGTTGTTGTTGCGCCCGGCACTTTTCGATTTCTTTTCCACCAGTCCGGCATAGGGACGCCCCTTGTGCAATTCCGGATTGACGAGTTTCACCATACCCCGGCGACCGGGAGATGTCGGTTTGACTTTAATGAGAGCCATGCTTTACGCCTCCTCGGTAAAATTGATTTCCTGGCCGGGCTTCAGGCAAACATAAGCATGTTTGACATGATTTTTCCTGCCGATCGTTTTCCCGGAGCGCTTCTGCTTGCCGATGCGATTCAGCACCTTCACAGACTCCACCTCAACCTTGAACAGGTTTTCCACAGCAGCCTTGATTTCCGGCTTGGAGGCATCACGCACCACCCGGAAAACCACCTGCTCATGCTTGTCCGCAATAAAAGTGGCCTTTTCGGAAACCACAGGAGCAAGCAACACCTTCATCAGGCGCTCTTCACTTATCTTTTTCGCGGTATTCATGCCAGCATCTCCTCGATTTTGCCCAGCGCGCCACGGGTAATCAGCACATCCTTGAAATAAACCAGCGAAACCGGGTCAGCCTGATGCGGCTCCAGCACCAGCACATTCGGCAGGTTGCGGGACGCCAGATACAGGTTTTCATCAAAATTGTCGGTCAGCACCAACACCGAACCAAAACCGAAAGACTTGAGCTTGTCAGCCAGCATTTTCGTTTTGGGCGCCTCAATGGAAAGCTCGTCAATTACCGTCAGACGGCCTTCGCGCGCCAGTTGCGACAAAATGGAGCAAAAGCCGGCGCGATACATCTTCTTGTTGACCTTGTGCGAGAAATTTTCCTCGCCGGTATTGGGAAATGCCCTGCCGCCTCCGCGCCACAGCGGCGAGGACGACATACCTGCACGGGCGCGGCCCGTACCTTTCTGACGCCAGGGCTTCTTGGTTGTATGCGCCACCGTGCGGCGGGTTTTCTGCATACTGTTCGCGCCGCGCGCGTTCGCCTGGAAGGCAACCACAATCTGGTGGATCAGCGCCTCGTTGTATTCCCGGCCAAAGATGGTATCGGGAGCATCCACCTTCGCGGCGGACAAATCACTGCTGTTAAGGAGCTTGAGTTCCATGTCTTACGCTCCTTTCTTTGCCACGGCCTTGACAGCCGGTTTAACAATCACCTGACCATTTTTCGCGCCAGGAACCGCACCCTTGACCAGCAGGAGCTGTCGCTCCGCGTCAATCCGGGCGATTTCGAGATTCTGCACGGTACGCGTCACGTCACCCATATGCCCCGTCATTTTCTTGCCCTTGAAAACACGGCCAGGATCCTGGTTCATACCAATGGAACCGGGAACATTATGCGAAACCGAGTTGCCGTGGGAAGCACGGCCGGACGAGAAGTTGTGGCGCTTGATGGCGCCGGCGTAACCCTTGCCGATTGAAACACCCTGCACATCAATCTTCTGCCCCACCTCAAACAGCGCAGTCGTCAG
>JAISIS010000164.1 GCA_031261905.1 Burkholderiaceae bacterium | reverse complement strand
TGAATTTCTGCCTTTTGCGGAAGAAAACGGCCTGATTATTCCGATCACAGACTGGATGCTGGAAGCCGTTTGCTACGATATTCACATTACCCGCGCACTCAAGGGACAGGCGCTCCCGATCGCGGTGAACCTTTCGCCGCAATATCTTGACCGCTGCAACTGTCCGGAAAAGATCAAGTCCGTACTGGAGCGCCATGTCATCCCGCCTGAACTGCTTCATGCGGAAATCACGGAAAACATCTGTATCCGCAATCCGGTCAATGTAATTGACCAGCTGAATGGCCTAAACGCAGCGGGAGTGAGTATTTCCATTGATGATTTCGGCACAGGTTATTCTTCGCTGGCCTACCTGCACCGTTTCCCTGTGCAGACCATCAAGATCGACCTTTCTTTTGTCAAGGAAATCAACGACCCTGCCGGAGATTTTCCGGTAGTGCTGGCCATTATCTCCATTGCGCAGGGACTGGGCATGAACCTGATCGCAGAGGGCGTGGAAACAGAAGCGCAGGAGCAATACCTGCAACAATGGGGTTGCCACATTATGCAGGGATACCGGTACCACAAGCCCATGCCGCTGAAGCAATTACTGACCTTGCTTGCCTGAAGCGCCACAACCCGCCCCTGTCACCCGCAATCAACAAACACGTTCAGTTCAATGCAGCGAGAAATCAACGCATGTCGCGTGCTCGCCTTCCTTGCGCTTGCTGGCAAGAATGAATATCCGGTCATCCGGGATACCACCTTTATCCACCAGCCATGCTTTGACGGCCATGGCGCGTTTGTCGGCCAGCTTCATAAACTCCTCCTCTGAAGCCGTGTAATTTTCAATCAGCAGTTTTTCCATCTCCGCACGAGGCAGTGATTTCTGTAAACCAATGAAATTGCGCGGCTTCTTGAAATCAGCATCACTATAGACATCCTTGAGGAAACCCTCATACTCCTTGTCGCTGACTGTGATTTGGGAAAGACGCAGATTACGTCCTTCATCCCCCATTTCCTTTCTTTTCAACTGACGTATTTTCCGGTCAATCGCTACCCGCGCCAGCCCTTCCCTGTCCTTGACCGGGTCATAGCACCCGGTAATATCCAGTTTCAGCGCGGGACGCCCCTTAAGCGCCTTGACCACCATAGCCAGCTTTTCATCCCCCTGATCCGTAATATCGGCAACACCCGGAGTAAACTCCAGCCAGGAAAGCTCTTCACCACCGCCAAAGGCCAATGCCAGCAGCGAGAAAGGCGAAGTGACCGCCTTTTTGATCAGATTGAAGAACATGCGGACAACTACGCCACCTACAGAAAACTCCGGATCGTTCAACGAGCCTGATACCGGCAAATTGAGATCTATAACACCATCGCCATCTTTAAGCAGATTGACGGCAAATTCCACCGGCAGATCGACTACCGGTTTTTCCTCTGTCTTTGGCCCAAAAGTCAGCTGATCCAGCACCAGACGGTTTTCCGCATGGAGATCTCCATTTTCCACCGTGTATTTCACGTCAAAGGAGAGTTTGCCCTTTTCAATGCCATAACCCACATATTTACTGGAATACGAACTGAATTGCGCCAGTTCCATCCCCTTGACATGTCCCTCCATCGCCAGCGAAAGGGCAGGATTGAACGGATTGAGGCTGCCGTTAACGGTAAGCGGCGCGCGATTTACCTCCCCTTTGAAATCCAGGTTGGCACTCTCGTTGCCTGCACTGGATACCCTGGTAATTTCACCGTGGAACTTGTCCATATTGGCCGTGTAATGCGGTTTGATGAAGTTGTCTGTAAAGCGCACCCGGCCATTCGACAAGCGGAAACGGTCAATGCGGATAGGCGGCAAATCACGGGCCGCCTGCTCAGGCACATGCGATGGCGTGCTTTCACCTGTCGCGTCCCCGATCACGTCTGACGATGTTTCCGCACTGGCGGTTGCCGATTCTGTGGAAGACGGCACTTCGTCATGCGCTTCGCTGTCCGTCAGGCTTTTCTTGCCGCCCGCCTTGCTGCGCAGAATATTCTGCAGATTCAGGCGTCCATCGGCGCCAAGTATCAGGCGTGCATAAAAGCTGTTCAGATCCACCTGCTTCGCAGTGAGCGAGAAAGGCGAAAACTTTACCTGCATCTGTTTTACCGACAAATCCTTCCAGCGGACAAACGGGTCGCCCTTTATCTGGTCAGCCGTAAACAAATTGCTCACGCTGACATCGCCGCGATACTCGCCTGTCGTTTCACCATGCTTGCCGGAAGCCAGCGTCAGATGACCTTTCGTGGAAACATCCGCCTGCCGCAGCGTCAGGTTCACATGCTCATCAATATATTGCTGAACAGCGACAATACTGACCCCTTTCAACTCCACTGCCAGATCGGCGGTGAGCGGCGATGCCCCGGCCTTGCCTTCAATAGAGATATGTCCTTTTTTATCCACCTTTGCGGCAATGGAAAGCGTGCCGGTTTTACCAGGCACAGTAGAAATATCCTTCAGATGCGCCGTCAGCCCGGTAATGCTTCCGCCCATGGGATTTTTCAGGTTGTTGTTTTGCACATGAGCCGACCAGCCGCTTATATCTATGCCGCCTATTTCCACCGCCATACCGCCGCCAGAGGAGGCAGCGGCTGTTTTGCGTGGCGCGACATAGTTCGGCGCTTTCTTTTCCAGCGCCATTTCCAGGGCGGCGCTGTCAGAAGCAATCCTGCCAATACGCGTACTGTTCGCGCTCATATCCACGGCCACATCTTCCACCGTCAGATTAAAGCGTTCCGTTGACACACTATAGGGCATGCCTGCAGCATAATCGGTGTACCGCAGTTTGCCTTCTTTCAGGATAAATTGTTTCAGCGCCAGCCTGAACGGTTTTCCCGCACGCTTTTCTTCCGGTTCCGGTTTGGCGCTTTCTTTTTTGCCCTTGTCAGAAGCACCCGCCGCCTCGCCCTTCCCGGCAGCGGGCGCAAGGCTCAGCAGGTTCAGCATACCTGCCGGATTGTTAACGGCATTCACTTCCGGCTGTAACAATTCAATCCGGGCAATATCATATTTTCCGGCAAAGATCGCGTTCTTGTTCAGTTTGACCCTAAGTTTGCCAAAACCGAGCAACGGCTTTTTATCCGGAGCGGTAATCCGCAGAGCATCTATTTCCGCCATGCCGCTGACATTAAATGTAGCCTGCTTTTTGTCATGCTGTGCAAAGTGCAGGTTCAGATCCACGCTGAGGCTGCCTTTTTCCAGGTTGAAAGCTGGTTTCCAGGGCAAATACTCCATGTAGCGCGGCAACGCGATCTGCTTCAACGCCAGGTTGAAAGTCGTTTCCTTGTCTTCGGCAAAGGGCCTGGTCTTCCCGGACAATTCCACCTTGTGGCCGTTAACCAGCGCGGAAAGATGCGGCTCAATAAAGGTTTCCACATCCGAATCGGAAGAGGCAATGAAAGGAAGGCTGATATCCAGCTGTTCCACATGGTGCTTTATTTTCATCGGGCGGTCATCAAACACGATCCTGCCGCCCGTCACCTGAATATTGTTCACCGAATAGGAAAGCGGCTTTTTCCCCGGCTCATCCGGTTTCATGCCCATCTCGATGAAATCACTGATATTGTAGGTATTGCTTTTCAGGCGCGACAGACGGATATAGGGATTCTCCAGTTCAACCGCCTCAATAACGGGTGACATGGTAAAGGCGGACCACAGTGAAAGGTTAACGTAAAGCCGGTCAAAGGAAGCAAAGGTTTCCTCGCTGTTATTTTCACTGAGTGTGACGCCTTTGAGCGTGAGGCCAAGTGTCAGCGGATTGAGGCTGATGTCGCTGATGGCGAGCTTCCGGTGCAGTTGCGCGCTTACTGCCTGCTCGGCTTTCGATTTGATAAAACCCGGCAGGAAGAAGGCTAACGACAGGGCGCCTGCAAGCCAGATGAAACACACGACCGCCGCGCCAATGACAAGTCGGCGACGATGGCGCAACACCCACGTTTGCACTTTGGCCAGGTCAGGTTTCCTCATCATATCGCACTCCCTGAAAACATTATCAAACGATTAATTTTCCGTCCTCGTGAAAACCATAAATATCCTGCAGATGCCCTATCACTTCAGCGCAAAATCCACCCGCGAAGCTATCGCGCCATTCTCGCCTGCTTCGCCCACCTTGCCGGCCAGCAGGAAAATCCTGGAATCCTCAATCTTGCCATGCTCAACAAGCCATGCCTTGACCCGTTCAGAACGCTGATAAGCCAGCTTGAGGAATTCCTCTTCGCTTACTTCAACATGCTCTATCATCCACTTTTCCATTTCCGGCATGGAAAGCTTTTTCTGCATTCCAAGGAAATTACGCGCTTTAGGGAAATCATCCTCCTGGTACACCCTTTCCAGCAACACCGGATATTCGCTGTCGGTAATTTGCATTTGCTTCATATTGACTGCCAGTCCCTTATCCTGCAGATCCTTGCGTTTTTCCATCCGCATCTTGCGCTGGACAATCGCCCTGGCAATCCCTTCGCGGTCCGCCACAGGATCATAGCGTCCGGTAATGTCCAGCTTCAGTTGAGGCCGCTCGGTCAGCGCCTTTGCCATCGCTTCCAGCCTGGGCATTTCTTTTTCAGGAATTGCCAGGCTGCCCGGATCAAAGGGAAGCCAGGACATCTCGGCCCCGCCGCCAAATTCCAGGGAAAGGAAGGAGAAAGGCGACAGGATAGCTCGTTTGATTGAACTCAGGAACACTTTCGCCAGAATACCGCCAATCGAAAACTCCGGATCGTCCAGTGAACCCCCAATAGGCAGATTGATATCAATCACGCCATCCCCATCCTTCAACAGCGATACCGCCAGTTCAACCGGGAGACTGGTCACTGGCTGGCCCGGCGCCTTCTCCCCAAAAGTCAGTTGGTCCAGAATCAGGCGGTTTTGCGCCACCAGCACACCATCTTCCAGCTTGTACTCCACATCAAAGGACAGTTTGCCCTTGTCAATGCCGTAGCCAATATACTTGGTGGTATAAGAACTGAATTGCGCCAGTTCCATCCCGCGCACCTGTGCCTTGACATCCATTGCCAGATGCTCCTTGAGCGGGCTGATAACCCCGGCCAGCACCAGCGGGGCATGATTGACCTGCCCCCTGATATCCAGACTGGCGGATGAATCCGGATCGGATGAGAAGCCTGTGACCACACCTTCCATATCCGAAATATTGGCCGTATATTGCGGCTTGATGAAGTTGTCGGTAAACGGGCAGGATATTTCTTCAGCCGCCGGGAAGATTAACCAGATCGCCGTTCGCGCGACAGTGGACAAAACCGGTAAATTCGCGGCAGATGGCAAGGTGGGACTTTCTCC
>JAISIS010000162.1 GCA_031261905.1 Burkholderiaceae bacterium | reverse complement strand
TTCATTGCTCACGGCTATGGCGTGGTTCTTGGCGAGACGGCGGAAATCGGGGATGGCTGCACCATTTACCAGGGAGTTACCCTGGGCGGTACAACGCTCGTGCAAGGCAAGAAGCGTCATCCCACCCTGGCGCGGGGAGTGATTGTTGGTGCGGGCGCGCAAATCCTGGGTAATTTCACGGTGGGCGAAAATGCCAAGGTGGGTTCCAACGCGGTTGTCACGCGCGAAATACCGGCAGGCGCCACCGCTGTGGGCAACCCGGCGCGGATTATCCTGCCAACGGACAAGGAACAGGGCGATGACGCGGCCAGCCGCCTCTTCTCTTCCTATGGCATTACCGCCAATGGCGATGATCCGCTCATCAAGGCCCTGCGCGGCCTCATCAATAACGCGGCTGTCCAGGACAACCAGCTCAGGCACATTATTCAGGCGTTACAGGCTGCCGGTATTGACACTGAAGACCTGCCTGAAAAAGACCAGGTCGATCCGCATAAACTGGGCAAGCTGGTGGAATAACACCGGCATCAGCCGCCCGCTGAAATGTACGCCGGCGTCAACGCCATACCGTTCGCGCGCGTTTTGTAAGAATGTGTATCGAAGCCGGTGCTCAAGGTGCAATTCTTTGGAAAAGCGTTTATCCTTGAATCAACGGAGCGGGTTCAGATCGGGTGCGGCTAAATGGAGGACAGGCTGAACAAATCGGGGATAAAGGGCGCGCTGGCAAAGGTGACGGCAAGGGCTGCACGCGTCAGAATATCCAGACGCATCGGTATTATCCTTTTGAGTGTACTGCTGTTCCTCCCTTTGCTGTATGCCGCCATCGGTTTCTGGGCGCTGCCTTCGTATATCCAGTCCAAAGCACAAAATGTCGTTGCCGAAAAGCTGCACCGGAAGCTGCTGATCAGGCGGCTGGAATTCAATCCCTTTACCTTTACGCTGAATGTGGAAGGCGTGAGTCTTTCCGAGCCGGACAGCGAAGAGCATTTCATCTCGTTTGACCAGCTTTATGTTGAGGTGTCCGGCTGGTCTGTTCTGAGGATGACGCCGGTGGTGACCGAGTTGCGGCTGGTCAAACCTTTCGCGCATCTGGTCCGTATGCCGGGGAAAACGCGCAATTATGACGACATTATCGCGCTGTTCAAAAAACCGGATGGCGAGGCGGAAAAGGAAGCCGCCAAATCCGAACCTGTACGCTGGCCGCGTACGAGGGCGGAACGTATCGCCATGCTCGGCAAGCGCAAATTCGGCATCTACAATTTCCAGATGACGGATGCACGGATTGAGCTGGAAAACCGGGAGATGGGCACAAAGACGGTTATCAGTGATTTCAATGTGGGCATGCCATACCTTTACCGGGGGCCAATCAAAGGCATTGCACGCCATGTGGAACCGCGCCTTGATGCGCTGGTAAATGGCAAGAAGCTGGAAATTACCCGGGAGATTCCCGATGAAAACAGACGCGACAGGTTACTGAAATTCGATATGGACAATATCGACCTGAAACGGATATTCAACTATGTTCCTTTCAATCCGGCTTATCAGTTCAATGAGGAACGGCTTGACCTGCACCTTTCGTTTTATTTCCACCGGCCTGCGGACGGGCAAACAACGGTGGATATTGGCGGGCAGGCGGCTGTCCGTTCGGTGCGGATGACCCAGAACGGCAAGCCGCTGTTCAACCTGGAAAAGCTGGACGTGCGCCTGGGGACCAATTCCCCGGCCAACGGCTCTTATTGTGTTGACCGGCTGGAAATCATCAGGCCGGAAATACATGCCGTCCTTGCCAAAGATGGCGGCCTGAATTTTGCCAACCTGCTGGCACATGCCGATTCGGTTTCCGCACCGGATGAAGCGCGCAGGACGGGTGTGAAAAAGGTATCCCTGAAACCGGGCGAACAGGGTGTGGTGGTTCCCGCCGCCAGCCAGAAAAACGAGGAGGCCGAGACAAGGGGCGCGGTGCTGACGGTAAAAGAAGTGCTGGTGAAGCAGGGGCGTTTGTCATATAGCGGCGATGCGGAGGCGGTATCATTGCAGGCCGTGCTGAACCGTTTTGACCTGGCTATCCGCGATACTGAAATAGATCTGGGCGCGCGCACTGTCAATGTTGGATCCATCCAGTCCTCCGGCACAGGCTTTGATGTTGCGATGCACGATGTTGCCCATGCCGCCGTCCGCCAAAAGGAAGCGCCGAAAGCTGCCGTGCCGAAGGCAGGCGCCTCGCTCCCCTTTACCGTGCGCATTGGCAAGTTCGGCATTGCCAACTGGAGCGGCAAGGTTCGCAATACCAGCGCCCGTGATGCGTCATCGTCGCCATTTTCGGGCAGCGTCAGCCGCCTGGGTGTGACGGTGGAAAATACCGAGATCAACCTGGAGAAGCACACCGTTTCTGTTGGTCAGGTGCAGACTTCGGGCGGTCATTTCGAGGCTTTACTGGAAAACCCGCCACCGAAAGTGCCGGTAGCCGCTGCCGCCAAAGCGGATGCTTCGCCCTGGCAAATACGCGTCGGCAAACTGAATGCCGCCAACTGGTCAGGCAAGCTAAAAAACAGCAACCGACTGGATCCTTTCCAGATGCCCTTTACCGCCACACTGGGCAAGCTGGGTGTGACGGTGGACAATATGGCCGTCAACCTGAAAGAGCAGAATATTTCAATGGCGCATGTCAGCACCAGAGGCGGTCATGCGGAGGTGGAACTGGAACCCTGGCGGAAGCCAACCAGTACGGGCAAGCGCGCCGCAGCGCGAGCTGCGCTTATGGATTCCATTCTGGCGGCGAAACAAAAGCAGCCTGCTGAAGGGTTTTCCATCAGTATTGAAAAAGCGGCAGTGGCGGACTGGTCGGCCAGGATTAAGAACCATAACACAACAAATCGCGCGGGCTTGCCCATATCTGGCAAGGTGAATCAGATCAACCTGGTGATGAACCAGGTAAAGGTGGATCCGAAGCAGCGCAATATCAGGATTGGCGAGCTGACCTCAAAAGATGTGGTGTTGATGGGCCAGCTTGAGAAATACGAGAAGGAAAAACCAAAGAAAGGAACTGCCGCGAAGCCGGTCATTATCCCGTCAGAAGCGCCTTATATTGCGCATATCGGCAAGCTGGCGATCAGTGGCTGGACAATAAAGGGGCGTGACCTCAACCTGAAAAAACCGCTGAGCGCGAGCATTACCGAATTGTCGGTAAACGGGCAGGATATTTCTTCAGCCGCCGGGAAGATTAACCAGATCGCCGTTCGCGCGACAGTGGACAAAACCGGTAAATTCGCGGCAGATGGCAAGGTGGGACTTTCTCC
>JAISIS010000145.1 GCA_031261905.1 Burkholderiaceae bacterium | reverse complement strand
GAGACGCTGTTCATGACGCCTTCAGACCAGTACCAGTTTATTTCGGGCACGATTGTCCGGGAGATCGCGGTGCTGGGTGGCGATATTTCCAAATTTGTTTTCCCTTCGGTGGAAACCTGGCTGAAAAACAAGGTCCGTCTGATGACGGATTGACTGGTTTTGCCCAGCCCCTCACGCCCTGTTTTTTGTTGTCAAATAATTAAGTGGGACTATAGATAGAGAAGCGCTTGCCTTCAGTCCGGAAAATGTTGTCAGATAATTAAGGTAGAGTATAGGAGAGAAAGGCGTGGCGTTTCTGATTACCCGCGATTGCATAAGTTGTGATGTCTGTATGCCGGAATGTCCGAACGAGGCGATTGTTTCCGGCCCGGAAATTTATGAAATCAACCCTTCGCGCTGCACGGAGTGTGTAGGGCATTATGATGAGCCGCAATGCGTTATCGTGTGCCCTGTTGACTGCGTCATCAAAAACCCGGACGTCCGCGAAACAAGGGAGGCACTGCAAGCAAAATTTGAGCGCCTGCAGCAGGACAAACAGCGGAAATAGCAGGGCAAGGCCGCGTTGGCGGCGCATTCATCAGACATTGAACAAAAAGTTCAGCACATCGCCATCCTGTACAACGTAGTCTTTCCCTTCAGCCCGCATCTTGCCGGCTTCCTTTGCGCCCTGTTCTCCACGGTATTTGATGAAATCATCATAGGAGATGGTCTGGGCGCGGATAAAGCCGCGCTGGAAATCGGTGTGAATAACGCCTGCCGCCACAGGAGCCGTATCCCCTTTGCTGATGGTCCAGGCGCGCACTTCCTTGACGCCGGCGGTAAAGTAGGTTTGCAACCCCAGAAGGTCATAGCCCGCGCGGATCAGGCGGTTCAGGCCGGGTTCTTCCATGCCCATGTCGGCAAGGAAGACCTCGCGATCCTGTTCGTCCAGTTCGGCAATGTCGGCTTCCATTGCGGCACAGATTGCCACAATCGGTGCATGTTGCGATTGCGCGTATTCGGTAAGCTGATCCAGGAGCTGGTTGTTTTCAAAACCATCCTCGGATACGTTGGCGACATACATGGTCGGCTTGGCGGTAATGAATTGCAGCGGCCTCAAAAGCGCCCGCTCTTCTTCTTCCAACTGCATGGTGCGGATGGGTTCGGCCTGGTTCAGGTGCTCGATTACGCGGCCCAGCAGTTGCGTCAGTTTGAGGGCCGCCTTGTCACCGGTGTTTGCTTTCTTGCTTTCCCTCTGGGCGGCGCGTTCCGCCGTGCCAAGATCGGCCAGCGCAAGCTCGGTCTGGATTACGGCGATATCACTTAAGGGATCCACCCGTCCGGCAACATGCACAACATTGTCGTTCCGGAAGCAGCGCACTACCTGCACAATGGCGTCCGATTCCCGGATATGGGCAAGAAACTGGTTGCCCAGCCCTTCGCCTTTGGAGGCTCCCGCAACCAGGCCGGCAATATCGACAAATTCCACCACGGCGGGCAGAACACGCTCGGGTTTGACAATTTCCGCCAGCGGCCCCAGACGCGGGTCAGGCACTTCCACGATGCCGACATTAGGCTCGATGGTGCAAAAGGGGTAGTTCTCGGCAGGGATTGCCGATTTGGTCAGTGCGTTGAACAGGGTGGATTTTCCCACATTGGGCAGGCCAACGATGCCGCATTTCAAACTCATAACGTATTACCAGGTACCGGATTGTCAGAACAGTGGATGATAACCGCCTCTTTGCCGGCTTGCAATCACATGATGGCAAAGTGAGCTTATGCTGTTGATGCATAATGGCGCGGTTTTCGCCATAATACCTTCTGCGTGAACCCAAAACTGAAATATCCTCAAATGAATGACACCAAACGGATTGGCTTTGTTTCGCTTGGCTGCCCCAAGGCGCTGGTGGACGCGGAACATATCCTGACGCGCCTGAAGGCGGAAGGCTATGAGACGGCGGCCACTTATGGCGAGGCCGATCTGGTGATCGTGAACACCTGTGGCTTTATTGACGCGGCGGTTGAGGAATCGCTGGAATCCATTGGCGAGGCGCTTGCGGAAAACGGTAAGGTGATTGTGACGGGTTGCCTGGGAGCCAGGAAGGAGGCGGATGGCGAGGCCTTTATCCGCCGGGTGCTGCCTGGTGTGCTGGAGGTGACCGGCCCTAATGCGACGGATGAGGTGTTGCGGGCTGTTCACCGGCATTTGCCCAGGCCGCACGAGCCGTTTGTTGATCTGCTTCCGCCGCAGGGCATAAAGCTGACGCCACGCCATTATGCCTATCTCAAGATTTCGGAAGGTTGCAATCATTCATGCACGTTTTGCATTATCCCTTCGTTGCGCGGAAAGCTGGAGACGCGACCGGTTGGCGATATCATGCAGGAGGCGGAGCGCCTGCTGGATGCGGGGGTGAAGGAATTATTGCTGGTTTCCCAGGATACGGGCGCTTATGGCACGGATGTGAAGTACCGCACCGGCTTCTGGGGCGGGCGTCCGGTCAGGACGCACATCGTACAGTTGGCCGAGGCGCTGGGTACGCTGGCGGCGCGTTATGGCGCGTGGGTACGCCTGCATTATGTGTATCCCTACCCGCATGTGGATCAGCTTGTGGGGCTGATGCGTGACGGCCTGATTCTGCCGTATCTGGATGTGCCGCTGCAACACGCTCACCCGGCTGTGCTGAAAAGGATGAAGCGGCCCGCCAGCGGGGAAAAACATCTGGAGCGCATTGCGGCCTGGCGGGAAACCTGTCCGGATCTGACGATACGCTCGACCTTCATTACCGGCTTCCCGGGTGAAACGGACGCGGAATTTGCCGCCTTGCTGGATTTTCTGAAAGTTGCGCGCATAGATCGTCTGGGCTGTTTCCCTTATTCGCCTGTGGAAGGGGCTGCGGCCAATGCGCTGGATAACCCGGTGCCGGAGGCTATCAGGGAGGCGCGCCGGGCTGAGCTGATGCTTATGCAGGAAGCGATTTCCCGCGATAAACTGCAACAGAAAATCGGCAGCGTGATGCGCGTGTTGCTGGACGAGCCGGTTCGCGGCGGCGCAACAGGGCGTTCGTTTGCCGATGCGCCCGAGATTGACGGAACGGTTTATGTTAAAAAGCCGAAAGGCATGCGCGGAAAATTGCGCGCGGGTGAATTTGTCACGGCAAGAATCACGAAGACCGATGCCCATGACTTATGGGGAGAACTTGTCGTCTGAGATCTGGGAATTGATATTACAAAGGGAAGGAGGAAGTATGGCGCAGGTATATCAAAGCATTGCCGAGTTGATCGGGCGTACGCCGTTGCTGGAGGTGACGCGCTTTTCCGCGTGGCATACCCTGAAAGCGCGGTTGATTGTGAAACTGGAGTATTTCAATCCTGGCGGCAGCGTCAAGGATCGTGTTGCGCTCGCCATGATCGAGGCTGCGGAAAAATCGGGAAAGCTGAGGCAGGATTCGGTGATTATTGAACCGACCTCCGGCAATACCGGCGTTGGTCTGGCGATGATTGCGGCTTCGCGCGGGTATCGTCTTATCCTTACCATGCCGGAAACCATGAGTGTGGAAAGGCGGAATCTGCTGAAAGCGTATGGCGCGGAACTGGTGCTGACGGAGGGCGCCAAGGGTATGCCAGGCGCTATTGAGAAAGCGAATGAACTGGCTGCCGGTACAGCCAACAGCTTTATCACCGGCCAGTTTGACAATGAGGCCAACCCGCAGGCGCATTTTGAGACGACCGCCCCTGAAATCTGGGAAGGACTGGATGGACGTATTGATTTCTTTGTTGCGGGCGTGGGGACTGGAGGAACGCTTACCGGCATTGGCCGTTTCCTGAAGCAGCATAACCAGGGGGTTCAGATCGTGGCGGTTGAGCCGGATGGCTCGCCTGTGTTGTCAGGCGGGCAATGCGGGCTGCACAAAATACAGGGAATTGGCGCGGGTTTTGTGCCGAAGGTGCTGGATACCAGCCTGATTGACGCGATAATCCGGGTAAAGGATGAGGATGCCTACCGGAAGGCGCGTGTGCTGGCGCAAACGGAAGGTGTTCTGGTGGGCATATCGTCCGGTGCGGCGCTGTGGGCGGCCACGCAGGTTGCCATCCGCGAGGAAAACCGGGGCAAGACGGTCATCGCGCTGCTGCCGGATACCGGTGAGCGCTATTTGTCGCTTTTCGGGGGTGCGGGTTAAATCAGAAAACGGGCGTACGCCTTGCTTTCCATTTCATCGGAAGGCGCCGCCTGCCGGAGTTTGGCAAGCAATGCCTTGGGTTCCGATGCGGTGAGCAGCAGGTCTGCGTAGCGGGGCTGGACAAACCCCTGTTCGGACAGGTGGCTGATGAGGCCAAACAGGCTGTCATAAAAGCCATTGACGTTAAGGATGCCGACAGGCTTCTCGTGCAGGCCCTGCATTCCCCAGGTGATAGTCTCGAACAATTCGTCCAGTGTGCCCATGCCGCCGGACAGGGCAATAAAGCCATCGGCCAGGTCCGCCATCATGGCTTTCCTTTCATGCATGTCCTTGACGATGTAAAGGCGGGTCAGGCTATCGTGGGCCACTTCCTTCTCAAGCAGGTTTTTGGGAATGATGCCGGTAACTTCACCGCCCAGACGCAACATCTCGTCCGCAATAACGCCCATCAACCCTATATGTGCGCCGCCATAAACAAGCGAGATGTTTTCATTGACCATTTCCTGGGCCAGTTGTCTGGCGACATCCGCATGGATTTCGTCTTTGCCCATGCTTGCGCCGCAGTAAACGCAAATTGATTTCAACATAATCTGAGTGCCTGTATCGTTTTCTGCGAATACGCCTTCCGGCGAACGCAGGGTTCGATGAAAATACCCGCCATCTTAGCGCAGGCGGGACAAGATTTCAAAACAAAATGCCGATCAGGGCAGCAGGATGTTGCGGTGAGGTTGAACGCGAAGGCGGCGTGTCGCCATAAGTGTTGTTTATATGCCAGATAAAGATATACTCAATACTGACCTGCCAGGGTGTCGGGCGGATGTCGCGAGGAAGGAATTTTATCCTTTTCAGGGAGGGGACATATGAACAACACCGGCAGAAACATCATGATAGGAGCGTTTATGGCATTAAGCTGCCTGTTGGCCGGGAAACTGGCACACGCTGAAAAATCACCTGGTAAATATTGCGAAACGGCTTCGCGCTGTATTGACCCGATCGCCATTAACGGGGTGGTGACCACGCCGCATTATCTTGCGTCCCAGGCGGGGCTGGAGGTTTTAAGGCATGGCGGCAACGCGGTGGACGCGGCGATTGCGGCAGCTTCGACGCTCGCGGTGGTTTATCCGCAGATGAACACGATCGGCGGGGATAATTTCTGGCTGATATACAACGCGAAAACCGGTGAGGTGAAGGCCTTGAACGCCAGTGGGCGTTCGGGCGAGAACGTGAATATTGATCTGTACAGGAAGCGGGGACTGAAGAAGATACCGGCGCGCGGCTATCTGGCCGCCAATACGGTTCCCGGTGTGGTGTCCGGATGGGATGCCGCGCACAAGTATGCCGCCGCCAACATGCGCAATGCGGGACTGCCGTGGAACAAGCTGTTTGACAGCGCCATTGGCTATGCGGAAAACGGTTTCCCGGTTACGCCTTCGCTGCAACGCTGGGGGGCTATCAATGTGGATCCGAAGGATTCGGAATTCCGTAACCTGCAACGTTTTGACGGGTTCCGCCAGGTTTACCTGAAGCCGGATGGTTCGGCCTACAAGGTTGGCGAGATCATGAAGCTGCCTGATCTGGCCAATTCGTTGAAATTAATTGCCAAAGATGGCGCGGCGGTGTTTTACAAGGGCGAGATCGCCCAAAAAATCGTGGCGGATCTGAAGGCAAACGGCGGAGTGCTGACGGAGAAGGATTTTGCCGATCATCACGCGGACTGGGTCAAGCCTATCACGGTGGATTATCGCGGCTACAAGGC
>JAISIS010000125.1 GCA_031261905.1 Burkholderiaceae bacterium | reverse complement strand
TTGCGGCTTTTCCGGCAACTACCTCGAAGAAGAGGGATTGCAGGCGTTCGGTGATGGGGCCGCGTGCGCCGGAACCGATAACGCGGTTGTCCAGTTCGCGGATTGGGGTGATTTCGGCTGCCGTGCCGGTAAAGAAGGCTTCGTCGCAGGTATAGACCTCGTCGCGTGTGATGCGTTTCTCTATGACCTTGTAACCCAGGTCTTCCGCCAGGGTAATGACGGTGTTGCGGGTGATGCCGTCAAGGCAGCTTGCCAGGTCAGGCGTGAAAATCTTGCCGTCGCGGACTATGAAAACGTTTTCGCCCGAACCTTCGGAGACAAAGCCTTCGGTATCCAGCACCAGCGCCTCGTCATAGCCGTTTGACAGGGCTTCCTGGTTGGAGAGGATGGAGTTGATGTAATAGCCGGAAGCCTTGGCGCGCACCATCGAGACATTTACGTGGTGGCGCGAGAAGGAGGAGGTTTTGACGCGAATGCCTTTGGCCAGGCCATCCTCGCCTAGGTACGCGCCCCAGGGCCAGGCCGCGATGGCGGTGTGGATGGTGTTTTCACGGGCGGAAATGCCCAGCCTTTCCGATCCGACCCAGATAATCGGGCGGATGTAGCCGGAATCCAGGTTGTTGGCACTGATCACGGTTTTCTGGGCATCGTTCAGCGCATCTGCATCGTACTGCACATTCATCTGGAATATCTTGGCCGAATTCAGGAGCCTTCTGGTGTGGTCCTGCAGGCGGAAGATAGCTGGCCCTTTCTCTGTTTTGTAGGCGCGCACGCCTTCAAATACTGCCATGCCGTAGTGCAATGAGTGCGTCAGCACGTGGATATTGGCCTCGCGCCATTCGACGAGTTTTCCATCCATCCATATTTTTCCATCACGGCTGTGCATGGGCATGAGAGTCTCCTGATAGTTATCCCGAAAATAAGATTCTAATGGAATTTTCCGGGGATTTGTTCATGATTGTGGCTGCTGCTGCGGTAAAATAGGCGCATACTCGTAGATGGCACTATCTTTTTTCGGATGAGGCACATGCAATTCAAACGTTTGACGGATTTGGCGGAAAAGGGCGAACTGAATGGGAAACGGGTATTCATCCGTTCTGACCTGAATGTCCCGCGTGACGCCAAAGGCAATATTACCGAGGATACGCGGATCAGGGCTTCCATGCCTGCTGTGGAAATGGCGCTAAAGGCTGGCGCTGCCGTGATGGTCACATCACATCTTGGTCGCCCGGAGGAGGGTGTGTTTGACGAAAGCGAATCGCTTGTCGCGGTGGCCAAACGTATGTCGGAGCTGTTGGGGTTGCAGGTTGAACTGAAGCGGGACTGGGTTGACGGGGTGGATGTGAAGCCCGGCCAGGTGGTTTTGCTGGAGAATGCCCGTTTCAACAAGGGTGAAAAGAAAAACGATGATGCCCTGTCGAAAAAAATGGCTGCGTTGTGCGATGTATATGTGAATGACGCTTTCGGTACGGCCCATCGTGCGGAGGCCACAACCTACGGGATGGCAAGGTATGCCCCTGTGGCTTGCGCTGGCCCCTTGATGGCTGCCGAGCTGGATGCGTTGGGCAAGGCGCTGAACTATCCTGCACGCCCGTTGATGGCGGTGGTTGGCGGCGCAAAGGTTTCCGGCAAGCTGACGATCCTCAAAACGCTTGGCGGCAAGGTGGATAACCTGATTGTGGGGGGCGGGATCGCCAACACTTTCCTCAAGGCGGCTGGTTACGCGATTGGCCGTTCATTGGTGGAGGATGACCTGCTGGAAGAAGCGGCCTCGATTATGGAGATGATGCAAAAGCGCGGTGCTTCTGTCCCTATCCCGGTGGACGTGGTTTGCGCGAAGTCCTTTTCTGCGGATGCGCCAGCCAGTGTAAAAAAGGTTGATGCCGTTGAGGCAGATGACATGATTCTGGATATAGGGCCTGAGACGGCAAGGATGCTGGCGGGGCTGATCGGAAAGGCAGGCACGATTGTGTGGAACGGGCCTGTCGGTGTATTTGAATTTGATCAGTTTGGTGGCGGCACAAAAGTGCTTTCAATGGCGATTGCCGACTCAAAGGCCTTTTCGATTGCCGGAGGAGGTGATACGCTGGCGGCCATAGCGAAGTACGATATTGGAAGCAGGATCAGTTATATTTCAACGGGGGGAGGCGCTTTTCTGGAGTTTCTGGAGGGCAAAACGTTGCCCGCAGTGGAAGTTCTGATACGGCGCGCTAAATAACTTGATATAAAGGAGAAACGGATGGCTATTGTATCAATGCGTCAACTGCTGGATCATGCGGCCGAAAACGGCTACGGCATTCCGGCATTCAATGTGAACAATCTGGAGCAGGTGCAGGCTATCATGTCCGCGGCGGATGAAGTAGGCGCGCCAGTTATCATGCAGGCATCCGTCGGGGCGCGGCGCTATGCGGGCGAACCGTTTTTGCGTCATCTGATTGAAGCGGCAGTTGAGACTTATCCGCATATTCCGGTAGTTATGCACCAGGATCATGGGCAATCTCCCGCTGTTTGTATGACAGCGATCCGTTCCGGTTTTTCATCTGTGATGATGGACGGCTCCCTGATGCCGGACGGCAAGAAAGCATCCACCTATGAATACAATATGGAAGTGACCCGTGAAGTGGTGAAGTTTTCCCATGCCGTTGGTGTTACGGTAGAGGCTGAACTGGGAGTGCTGGGATCACTGGAAACCATGACGGGTGGCAAGGAGGATGGTCACGGCGCGGAAGGCAAGCTCACCAAGGAGCAACTGCTGACCAGCCCGGACCAGGCGGCGGATTTTGTGAACAGAACCCAGTGCGATGCCCTGGCGGTGGCTATAGGTACTTCCCACGGCGCATACAAATTTACCCGCAAGCCAACCGGCGACATTCTCTCAATTGCGCGCCTCAAGGAGATCCATGCACGCATTCCCAATACGCATCTGGTTATGCACGGTTCCTCTTCGGTGCCGCAGGAGTTGCTGGCGGAAATTCGCAAGTATGGTGGCAATATTCCGGAAACTTATGGCGTACCGGTGGAAGAAATTCAGGAAGGCATCAAAAACGGTGTGCGCAAAGTAAATATTGATACAGATATCCGTCTGGCGATGACGGCAGCGATTCGCCGCTATCTGTCAAAAAATCTGACGCACTTTGACCCACGGGAATATCTGACAGAAGCCCGTGAGGAAGCCAGGAAGATGTGCAAAGGGCGTTATCTGGCGTTTGGTTGTGAAGGGCAGGGCGCTAAAATCAAACCGATTCCGCTGGAAAAAATGGCGGAAAAATATAAGGCAGGCGGATTTGCACAGGTTGTGCGATAGTGCAATAATATAAAGTTTGTTATTCACCGAGAAAGCCGGGCGCGTTTTGAAAGAAACGCGCCTGTCTTCTTTACGGGCAGGATTGACGTCAATCAGATTGTATTTAGCAGGTGGGAATATGGCTATCAAAAAAACGGCGGCCAAGCGGGCTGTCGCAAAAGAAACAGCCCTAAATAACAATTCGGGCAAAGTGCTGGTCGGCATTGTGATGGGATCCACTTCCGATTGGGAGGTGATGAAGGAAGCGGCCTTGATGTGCAAGGAATTTGATATTCCCTACGAGGCCAGGGCGCTTTCCGCCCATCGCTCTCCCGCTGAACTGGAAGCGTGGATTGTGGATATGGAGAAACGGGGTTGCCAGGCCTTTATTGCCGGTGCCGGAGGTGCAGCACATCTTGCAGGTGTTGTTGCCGCGCAGACTATTCTGCCGACTTTTGGTGTGCCGATGCCTTCCAAATACATGAAGGGACTGGATTCGCTGCTGGCTACCGTACAGATGCCGAAAGGTATTCCGGTGCCGACCATGGCGATTGGTGAGGCCGGTGCTGCCAATGCAGCACTTGCTGTGGTGGCGATGATGGCGCTGACAGACCACGCTTTGAGAAAAAAATTGCTGGCCTTCCGGAAAAAGCAGTCTGAAAGAGTGCTCAAGGCCAGTTTGCCGGAATTGAAGTGAACGGGAATAATTATGTCAGGCATGATGCAAACAAATCTGAAATCGCTGCCGCTTGTGCATCGCGGCAAGGTTCGGGATATTTACGCGGTGGGCGATGACAAATTGCTGGTTGTGCAAACAGACCGCTTGTCGGCCTTTGATGTGGTGCTGGATGACCCTATTCCCGGAAAGGGAAAAATCCTTACCGCCATGTCGAATTTCTGGTTTGAAAAATTTGGCGGCATGATGCCGAACCATATGACCGGCATTGATCCGGTTTCTGTGGTTGCCCCGGAGGAGCGCGACCAAGTGGAGGGGCGCGCGATTGTGGTGAAAAAGCTCAAGCCGCTGGGTATAGAAGCCATTGTGCGCGGCTATATCATCGGCACCGGTTGGCAGGACTACAGCAAAACCGGAACCGTGTGCGGCATCGCCCTGCCGCCAGGCTTGCAAATGGCGCAAAAGTTGCCGGAGGTGATTTTTACTCCCTCAACCAAGGCCGCTGTTGGCGATCATGACGAAAACATCACCTTCGAGCAGGCGGAAGAGATTGTTGGCCCTGACATCGTGCGCCAGGTGCGCGATATGGCGATCAGCCTGTATGCCGCGGCAGCTGAATACGCGGCGGAAAAAGGTATTTTGATCGCTGATACCAAATTCGAGTTTGGCCTGGATGCCGCTGGCAAGGTTCACCTGATTGATGAAATCCTGACGCCTGATTCTTCCCGTTTCTGGCCTGCGGACAGTTACCGCCCTGGCAGTTCGCCTCCTTCCTTTGACAAGCAATTTGTCCGCGACTGGCTGGCGGCGCAGCCCTGGAACAAACAGGCGCCCGCGCCCCGGTTGCCGGAAGATGTCGCTCAAAAAACAGCGGAAAAATACAGTGAGGCGCTCCGCCTGCTGACGGAGTGATAAAACCCTGTGGCAACATCTGACAGCGCCAGTATACGCCATGCCGTGCAGGCCCTTGAGGCTGGTCGGCTGGTCGCCTTTCCAACCGAAACGGTGTATGGACTGGGAGCCGATGCGGAAAATCCGGAGGCGATTGCCGCTGTTTACGCGCTAAAGGGCAGGCCACCGGATCACCCGCTTATTGTCCATCTGGCACAGGAAGCCGATATTTCCCGCTGGGCTGAGGCTATTCCTTCTGAAGCCCAAAAACTGATGGATGCCTTCTGGCCGGGGCCGCTGACGCTCATAGTCAAACGTGCGGCCCATATTCCGGCTGCGGTTTCCGGTGGGCAGGAGACTATCGGTCTGCGTTGTCCTTCTCACCCGGTTGCACAGGCGCTCCTGTCGCTTTTCCGCAATAGCAAAGGCGGCATAGCCGCGCCTTCCGCCAATCGTTTCGGGCATGTAAGCCCTACACTGGCCCGGCATGTGCGGGATGAATTTGGCGATGATCCCCGTCTTGAGGTCATACTGGACGGCGGTCAGAGCGAAGTGGGTATTGAATCCGCCATACTGGATCTTTCGCGTATGCAAACGCGCGGGCCGGTATTGCTGCGTCCGGGAAAAATCAGTGGTGCGGATATTGCCGATGTAATCGGTCAAATGCCGGGAGCGCCGGATGTGGCGGCTCCCAGGGTATCCGGTTCTCTTGCTTCGCATTATGCGCCGCGCACACCGGTTGTGCTGGTGACTTCTTCCCGTATGCAGGCAACACTTGATGTGTTGGGGAATCAGGGGCAACGCGTGGCGCTGATGCATTATTCGCCGCTGCCGGAAAAACTGGCGGCAACTCTTTTCGCCAGGTTTGCCATGCCTTTGGCGGCTCAGGCATATTCACACGATCTTTACGCCGCCTTGCGTTTACTGGATGAGGCGGGGGCGGACATGATTGTCGTGGAGGCTCCGCAGGAAGGAAGTGCCTGGGATGGCGTGAATGACCGGCTCCGCCGTGCAACATACAACACACAGGGCCTGCTGGATGCCCTGTTGGCGTAAAAGCGGGCCGGTATCCCGAAAGTGACGTTACACCGGCAGGAAGCCGATATTGATCTTGGCTTTTTTCGGCAACTGTGTTTTTTTGATTTTGTAAATAGTTACCGGAACCTGGCTCAATGCCATTACTTTAGCTGCAACGCTGCCAAGCAATATACTGGCCCAGCCTGCCGAACCATGCGAGCAGATAAAGATCATGTCACACTCATTTTCTTCTGCAGCTTTAACAATCTGATCAGCGGGCGCATTGGAAATTTTGATCAGTTTGGAAAATTTCACGCCCGCTTTCTCAGCCGCATCACGGAGCGGTTTCATCAGATTGTTGCCTGCCGCCGCCACAATTTTCTTGTACTCTGCCGGAGAGGTTGCGCTTTCCAGCGCCAAACCGGAAAAATCAAAAGCCGGGTCCTGATCCTTGCGCGCTACGAAAATGCCGACTACTTCTGCACCGAGTTGCTTGGCAAGTGCAATGCCTGCTGCTGCTGCCTGATTTGAAAGCACTGAACCATCAGTTGGAATGAGTATTTTCTTGAACATGATTTCTCCTTAAAGAAACAATCGTATGTCAATCAATGTAAAACCTGTTTTTCATTTTTAAACATTTTATGAAGTCAGTCAACTTTTAATATGATGGTCTGTGCAAACAGCATGGTTTCCGGGAAATATCTTCATCGGAAGCAGACTTTCTTTCTTTGGGTTACATTACAAAAAAGAGAAAGGAGGATGTGATGACAACTGAGCTTGCAACGCTGGGAGGCGGCTGTTTCTGGTGCCTGGAAGCAATTTATCAGGATCTGAAAGGCGTGGAGTTGGTTGTATCGGGATATGCGGGAGGGCAACTTGCAAATCCTTCCTATGAAGCTGTAACCGGAGGGAAGACAGGGCACGCGGAAGTGGTGAATATCCTGTTTGACCCGGAAGTGATCAGTTACCGGGATATTCTCCGGATGTTTTTCATCAGCCACGATCCGACAACAAAAGACCGGCAGGGCAATGATGTCGGGCCACAGTACCGTTCCGTTATTTTCTGCCATTCCGCAGAGCAGATACAAATTGCGGAGGAAGTGATCGCCGAAATCACCCGGGTCGGCGTATGGCCTGCGCCGATTGTGACGCAGGTGGAAGCGTTTACTGCATTTTATCCTGCGGAAGATTACCATCAGAATTTCTACAGGAACAATCCGGAGCAGGGGTATTGTCTTTTCGTGATTGCCCCCAAACTGGCGCAGTTTCGTCGCATGTTTGCACAACGCTTGAAGGGATAAAACACCATCGCCCGTAATGGTCCCGGGCGATGGTGTTTGTTTACCCTGTTTGTGCGGCTGTGTGCCTCAGGTTTTTCCGTACATATATCCGCGCGACCATGGGAGCAACTGGGCTGTATGCCCGGCGCGGGTGCAAAGGACCTGATAAAGGGCGATCCTGTCTGCGCTGAAAGCGTATGAGCATCCTGCAAGATAAACGCGCCAGATGCGGTAGCGCTTTTCATCCACCATTTTTTTGATGGACTCCGCATTGTTTTCAAAATTATCCGCCCATATACCGCAGGTGCGTGCGTAATGGTGACGCAGATTTTCAACGTCATGGGCTTCCAGCCCACCCTGTTGCATCGTTTTCAGCACCAGGCCGATATGCGGCAATTCTCCGTGAGGAAACACATATTTCTCAATGAAATCACCGCCGCCGAAAGGTGTTTCATTACTTTCCGGGTCGGAGGAAGTGATGCCATGGTTCATGGCAATGCCGTCATCCACCAGCAGGTCATGGATGATCCTGAAATAGTTTTTCAGGTACCGCAGGCCAACATGCTCGAACATGCCGACGCTGGTGATGCGGTCAAATTTTTCCTTGATATCCCGGTAATCCTGGATACGGATTTCAACGCGTTTTTCCAGCCCGGCTGCCTTTACCCGCTCCCTTGCCATCTCATACTGGTTTTCAGAAAGGGTAATGCCCACGCATTTTGCGCCAAATTTCTCGGCAGCGCGTATGACCAGTCCGCCCCAGCCACAGCCGATATCCAGCAGGCGGTCATCCGGTTTGACGCGTATCTTTGTCAGGATATGATCAAGTTTTTTTACCTGCGCAGTAGCGAGATCCTCATCGCCATTCTCAAAATAGGCGCAGGAATATATCATTCCCGGATCAAGCCACAACTGGTAAAACTCGTTGGAAACATCGTAATGATAATGGATGGAATCCTTGTCAATCTTGCGGTTGTGGAATCCCCCGAAATACCTCCTGAACTTTGAGGCGTTTTCAGATGTGGGGTCATAGAATCTCGAGGCCAGTTTATTGCCGATCGCGATGACGTCCGACAGCTTGCCGTCAATATGGATCTTGTTTTCGACATAGGCTGTACCCAGATTATCCAGTGAGGGTCGTACCAGGTAGTGCAGTGAATCCAGTGATGGAACGTGGATGGTTACAAGCGGAGGGTCGTTTGAAAAGTTGTGGGTTTGCCCATTCCACATTTCGATGCGGAGTGGCAGTGATATTGTTTTTTTAAAATTGGTTACCCAGTTCTCAAGTCTTTTTTCCCAGAACACAATGCCTCCTCCTTTTAAATAGTGTGATCTGAATTATGAGTGCCGCGCCACTGATGGAGCGATTCCGGGAAAAGAGCACAGGGAGGGGATCACACCAGAAGCAGCCTTGCGGAACGGAATTATCTTACCCCAACTTTTGCGGTGTGTCGAACATTCTTTTCCGGGAGATAACATTTCTACTCATTTGTTACAAGGCCTATGCCGACCATCCTTACGCTTGCGGCGATGTTTCCCTTGTGAAGCCCCTTTCCTGCTCGTTACAATGGCGGGATGAAAACAGAAAATTTTGATGTGACTGATGACGACTACCTGAAGTGTTTCGAGGGCGTCAGGCTGTTGTATGGGGAGACTGCGTTCCGTTATTTTGGGCAGGCGCATGTTTGCGTGATTGGCCTGGGCGGCGTGGGTTCCTGGGCGGCAGAGGCGCTGGCAAGAAGCGCCATCGGACGTCTGACGCTGGTGGATATGGACAGAGTGGCGCCATCCAATACGAACAGGCA
>JAISIS010000185.1 GCA_031261905.1 Burkholderiaceae bacterium | reverse complement strand
ACATGCACGGCTTCGTTCAGGGGGCGGGTAATGCCTGCCGTCAGCCGCCAGGCAATGAGCATGCCGATGAGCGTTGCAATGGCGGAAATTACCATGGCGGTCATGCGGGCAAAACGGCTGTTTTCGGCCAGTTCCTCGAAACCTTCTCTGGCCAGTTTGACTTCAAGGACCTGGAATGCATGTGATGATGCAAGGTAGGCATCCCTGGCGGGGATAACCTTTTGTATCAGGAGATCGCGCAGTTCGGAAAATTGCGGCTGCGGCCCCATCAATTCGCCAGTGGGGCTGACATTGTTGCGTTTGAAGAGATCCGCGACCAGGGAGTTGTACACGGCGCGCTTGTCCGCCATGTCTTTCAGGATAGCCAGTTCTTCCGCGTTATTCTGGGTGGCGTCTATCGCCTTTCTGTGTTCACTGACCCGCTTGTCAAATTCGATCAGGTTTTTAGCGAAATACTTTACCAGGTCCGGTTCCAGGGCATAGGCGAAGGCGTACAGCAGGGTGCCGTGCCGGACAGACGCTTCGTTCAGTTCGCGCGCGTGGCGCTCGGCATTCAGGACATTGGTTCTCAGGTTATTGGTTTCGTTTTCAATCGTGCTCAATGCGTAAAAGCCGGTTCCGGCCACGCACAGCATCAGGGCAATCACGATCAGAAAGCCTATTGTCAGTTTGGCGCTAATTTTCATGTGGCAACTCCCTTTTCTTTATCCGGATTAATGGCAAATTCCCGTCAGGTGTTACGGATGTAAGCTAATACGGGAATCTGGAATTTGTTATGTTTGAAAGGCATTACATAACCGGCGCGCCAATACTCAGGGGAGTTACTGTTTATCAGGAAATTTGGCGCAAGATGAAATAAAACGTAACAATTTGAAACAACTCTGTCAGTATAAACAGAATATTGTCACTAGGCAATTATTTATATTGATTTTTACATTTACAAATAATTTTATTTGTAAATGATATTCGAGGGGTGATGTCGGGGAAGGAGGGAGGAGACGCGTGGTGATGCGCCTCCTTTCGGGACAGTTTATTTTCTGAGAGGTTTCAGGGCGCTTGCCCAGCCAAGCAGGCTGTTCAGCATGGAACCAAGCGTTTCTTCATGACGGGCGGCCGGTTTGAAAGTCTGGTTTTCAAAATCGGTATAAAGTGAAATGGCAACCTGGGTGCGTATGCTGGCTACCTGGAATTGCCCCATGATCTGGCGCATGTGCTCTATCGCGCGCACCGCGCCGTCGCCACTGTATCCTACATAGGCGGCAGCCTTGTCTTTCCATTCAACCGCCAGGAAGTCAATGGCGTTTTTCAGGGCGGCGGGGATGGAGTGGTTGTATTCCGGCACGACAAACACAAAACCGTCAAAGGTGCTGATTTTTTCAGACCATTTTTTGGTGTGAGGCCGGGTATAACGCTGCATAACAGCAGGCCAGGGCTCATCCAGAAGCGGCAGGTTGTAATCGGCTATATCAACGAGTTCAAATTGCGCATCGTTGCGTTTTGAGGCAATTTCGTAAACCCAGCGCGAGATGACGTCACAATTACGCGTGGGACGGGTGCTGCCCATAATGATGGCTATCCTGTTCATTTCTGTTCCTTTCCATAAAGGTCAGCGGTACAAAGGATGGTCAGACTGGCTGACAGGCTATTGTAACCAAATATTATTTTGACGACTTGACGCCTTTGCCAGTATATTGGCAGGGATACCGTGATTTGATTTCAGGGAGGGAGTCATGCGATTGAGAATAACCCGGTTTTTGCGTGGTCTGGTGGTAGGGTTTGCGGTACTGACGGCGGGATTCGTGCCCGTGGCGATGGCGGATGCGCCGTCCATGGCCAGGAAGCAGGCGCCGGGATACTACCGTTTCATGCATGGTGAATTTGAAGTGACCGTGTTGTTTGACGGCGCTTTTGACGTGGATTCCAAATTGCTGCTGAATGCCACACAGCCTGAATTGCGGCAGCTTCTGGCGCAAAACGATATTGACGGCACGGTCACCAAAACGGCTGTCAACGCCTGGCTGATAAATACCGGGAAGAACCTGGTGCTGGTTGATGGCGGCTGCGGCGCGCTTTTCGGCCCGAAGATGGGCAAGCTAATGGAAAACCTGAAGGCTTCCGGCTATACGCCGGAACAGGTGGATACGATCCTGCTGACGCATATGCATGGTGACCATATAGGCGGCCTGGTAGACGCCACGGGCAAGATCCTTTTCCCCAACGCGACCGTTTATGCCAACCAGGCGGAAAACGATTTCTGGCTGTCTGACAAGAATGCCGCAGCGGCAAAGACCGATATGCTGAAGAACGGCTTCAAAATGGCGCAATCTTCCAGTGCGCCTTACCGCGATGCGAAGAAATGGAAAACTTTCAGGCACAAGGATGAAGTCCTGCCGGGCATACTCGCAATTTCCATTCCCGGACATACGCCGGGGCACACCATGTACCGCCTGAAATCAGGGGAACTGCGCCTTTTTATCTTTGGCGATGTGGTGCACAACTACGCGGTGCAGTTTGCCCGCCCGGAAGTGGCGATAGAGTTTGATGTGGACCCGAAGCAGGCGGTGATTACCCGCTACAAACTGTTTGACTACGCCAACAAGTACCAGTGGCTGGTTGCCGGTGCGCACCTGCCGTATCCGGGTATCGGCTATATCCGCTCCAAAGGGGATGGTTCCTACGCCTGGATTCCCATCCAGTTGCTCCCGGAATAACGCGTTCCCTTTCCTTCCGGAATCCGGTCGCCTAGCCTGCCTGGGCGACCGATTTCCGGAAGCGGAACTGGGCGGCAAAGAAGAAGATGAGGCCAATAGCGCCCATAATCAGCAAATCCTTCCACACGATCTCGAAACCTGCGCCCCGGTACAGGATGGATTGCGCCAGCCGGACAAAGTAAGTGATCGGCACGGCCTGCATGAGCGTTTGCATGATGGTCGGCATACTTTCCTGCGGCGTTACGCCGCCTGACAGCATTTGCATTGGGATGATTGTCAGGAAGATCAGCAAACCCAGTTGCGGCATGGATCGGGCGACCGTACCCAGGAATATGCCGATTGACCCGGCTGAGAACAGATACACCGCCGCCGCTGAAATGAAGAGCGGGATGGAACCGGCAATAGGTACCTTCAGCACGGTTTGTATCATCACGGTCAGCGCGAAGGTCGCCGCGATCAGCACGGCCAGCCCGTTGGCCCAGATTTTGGAGGCCATGATCTCAATGGGGACCAGCGGCATCGCCAGCAGGTGCTCGATGGTGCCGTGCTCCCGTTCCCGGATGTAGGCCGCACCCACCAGGATGATGGTCAGCATGTTGATATTGTTGATGGTTTCCATCACGCCGCCGAACCAGAAACCTGTCAGGTTCGGGTTGAATTTGACGCGGGTCACCAGCCGGATAGGAGTTTGCGCGGTTTCGTACGAGCGGTTGAGGAATTCGCCTATTTCCGTGGAGAGGATGCTCCGGATATAACCGGCCCCGATGAACGCCTGGCTCATGACCGTTGCGTCTATGTTGATCTGAATAGTGGGGTAGCGTTGCGCCAGAAGGTCTTTCTCAAAAGCGGGCGGGATAATGATGGCAAAGGAGTCCAGGCCCTGGTCAAGCGCACGGTCCGCCTCGTAAAGGCCCATCACATCGGGTTTCTTGAAATATGGCTGCGTCAGCGCATAAACAAAGCGGCGCGATAGTTGCGACTGGTCCTGGTCCACAATAGCCACCGGAGCGTTCCTCAATTCCTGCGAGACACCCTTGGAAGCGCCGTACACGCCGCCGGTGAAGGCCCAGACGATAAGCAGGAGCAATACCTTGTCGGCCATCAGGCTGCGCAATTCCTTGATACCCAGGTAGTAGATGTTCAAGAGATGTGTTTTCATGGCGCGCCTCACTTTTCCTGCCCAGGCAACAGCAGGCAGGCAATGAAGGTGTTGACCGGAAAGAACAGCGCCAGCGCGCAAAGCGGCCAGATCAG
>JAISIS010000110.1 GCA_031261905.1 Burkholderiaceae bacterium | reverse complement strand
GATCTGATCGAGGCCGCACAACAAATTGCCGGGCGACTGCTGAAAGACAAAAGCAATGCCGCCGCGAAAATCGTTGAAGCCCATCTGGAACGCTGGATGGGCGGATTCGAGGATTTTCTGAAAGCGTAGGCGCCTGGCATGACATCCCGCTTTCTGCTTTACCTTCGCCTGATACGCATTGAAAAGCCGATTGGCTACATGCTGCTGGTATGGCCGACGCTGTGGGGGCTGTGGATAGCCGCAGGCGGCTGGCCCGGATGGCCGCTGTTTCTGATTTTCAGCGTGGGAGCGGTATTGATGCACTCCGCCGGGTGCGCCATCAACGACTTTGCCGACCGGGATTTTGACCGCTTTGTCGAACGCACCAGAGACCGCCCGCTGACGGCAGGGCTTATCGCGCCCTGGGAAGCGGTTGCCGTGGCAATATTGCTTTCCGTCATCGCCTTTTTGCTGCTGCTGCCGTTAAACCTTCTTACGAAAATACTCGCCGTGCCCGCCCTTTTTATCGCGGCTGCATACCCCTGGCTCAAGCGCTTCTTTGCCGTACCGCAAGCCTGGCTTGGCCTCGCTTTTGGCTTCGGCATACCGATGGCTTTTGCCGCCGTCCGGAATGACATCCCGGCAACAGCCTGGCTGCTGATGCTGGGTAACGGCTTCTGGACGCTGGCTTACGACACGGAATACGCCATGGCGGACAAGGCGGATGACCTGAAGATCGGCATACGCACATCAGCCATTACCTTTGGCCGCTTTGATATAACAGCCGTGATGCTGTGCCAGGGCATAATGCTGATCATTCTTTTCTTCACCGGCATGTCAGCCGGGCTGGGAAGCTGGTTTGTGGCTGGACTGATCGCCGCCGCGCTGTGCGCGCTGTGGCAGTACCGGCTGATCCGCGAACGGGACCGGATGCGGTGCCATCTGGCCTTTCGTTATAACAACTGGACAGGAATGGCGCTATTTGCGGGGATACTGCTGGACTATGCCTTGCATTAGGGTTTATCCTATATCCAATCCGGCACAATTCATGCGAGCAGAGACATATCCGCCAAAACGCGCACCGCGTGAATCCCGGTTACTTTAGTGCTTACAAACCGAATGAAAGGAAACATCATCATGGATACGGCAAACGAAGCAGGCACCAAGCTGATGGAAAACCTGAAAACCATTATCCTGGATGCGGAAAAAATGCTGGAAAACAGCGCACAACATGGCAGCGAAAGCTTCCATAAGGCAAAGGAAAAACTGGAATCCACCCTGGCTGACGCCAAATTCGCCATGCGTGAACTGGAAGATGCCGTAATCAGCAAAGCCAAAAGTGCGGCTGTCTGCACAGCGGAATATGCCAAGGAACATCCCTGGCATGCCGCCGGTGTGGCGGCGCTGGTTGGCGTTATGCTGGGTATGCTGATCGCGCGTAAATAACAGGGACTGTATCGCGGATGGGCATCTTTGGCGACATGGCCAAAATGGCGGGCGCGCTGCTCGCCATTTTTCAAACGCGCGCAGAACTTTTTACCGTCGAGTTGCAGGAAGAGGCACAACGCCTGCTGGCATGTCTCATTCTCTCGCTTGCCGCTCTGTTTTGTGCGGCGATGGCGGCACTTCTGGTGGTGCTGCTGGTTGTCGCGTTGTTCTGGGAAACCCATCGCATCCTGATCATCGGCGTACTGATCGTGTTGTTTGGCGGCGCGGCCCTGCTGATTGGCCTCGGCTTACGCGGTTATTTCCGCAGAAAACCGCAATTTCTGGCCTATACACGAAGCGAAATTGCCAGGGATCTGGAACGTTTCAAATCAGGCAATAACCCGAAAGGCGGACAGGCATGACCGAAGCACACAAATCCCTGGCACAGCGCCGTGAAATATTGCTTGCAAAAAGCGCGGTTCAGCGTGAACAGCTTGCCGCGCTGGTTGCGGGCGCATGGCCTCGCGCCTCTCTCCCGACCGGCAAAAACATACTTGCGCTGGCCCGCAAAAAACCGCTGCTTTCCGGGCTGGCAGCCGTGCTGGCTTTCCTGTTTTTCCGTCATCACCGCATATTTTCGCTCCTTGCCGCAGGCGTAGTGGCATTAAAGACCTGGTCGGATTTTTCGCCCTGGATTCAGCCGGTACTGAACTGGCTGAAGTCGCGTCGCAAGAAAAAACGTTAACCCGCCTTTTTACCAAATGCCTCGCCCAGTTCGGCGCTCCGCGCAGCAGCAGCCTTTGCCGCCGAGGCAATCACGGATTTCAGACCATTTTCCTCCATCACCGACAGCGCGGCAAAGGTTGTGCCGCCCGGAGAAGTGACACGCTCGCGCAGCACGGCAACCGGTTCGGAAGATTGCGCGGCCAGTTCACTCGCGCCGCGAAAGGTGGCCTTCGCCAGCGTCAGCGCCTGCTCCCCGCTTAAACCCAGCGCTTTACCGGCGTCCGTCAAAGCCTCGATGAAATAAAACACATACGCCGGGCCACTGCCGGAAATGGCGGTAACCGCGTCCAGCAGGTTTTCCTCTTCCACCCAGAGCGTCGCGCCCACGGCCTGCATGATGGATTCCGCAATGGCCTTTTGCTCACTGGTTACCGCATCCAGCGCGAAAAGGCCGGTCATGCCCTGCCCGATCAGCGCGGGTGTATTGGGCATCGCGCGGACAATACCGCCATAACCGCGCAACCAGCGGGAAAGGTCCGCCGCACGGATACCGGCGGCAACCGACAGCACCAGCGGCTGCCGCAGCCAGGGGAGAAGGCTACCCACCGCTTCACTCATCTGCTGGGGTTTTACGGCAAGCACCAGCGCGTCACAGGCCGCCAGGCACTCGTCCATGGCGATTGACGTGGTCACGCCAAAACGTTTTTCCAGTTTGTCCAGGGCATCCGGGTTGGGGTCAACCACATGAATATGCGATCCGGGCATCACCTTGCCTGCTACGCCGCCAATCAGGGCGGACGCCATGTTGCCCCCGCCGATAAATCCGATTCTTGCCTTGCCGTTCATTCAGTTTCTCGCTCCAAAAATAGCTGTTCCGATACGGACAATGGTTGCTCCTTCCGCGATGGCCGCATCCATATCCTCCGTCATGCCCATAGACAGCGTATCCAGGTCATACCCCGCCTCCCGCAGCCGTTCATACATGCTTCTCAGGCGATGGAAAGCCGCGCGCTGCTTTTCCGGGTCTTCCTGCGGTTCCGGGATCGCCATCAGACCTCGCAACCGCAAACGGGGAAACGACGCCGCCACACGGGCCAGATCAAAAAGCGCAGCCTCCTCCACACCGCTTTTGCTGTCTTCTCCGCTGATATTGACTTGCAGGCAGATATTCAGAGGAGGCAGATCATCGGGCCGCTGCTCCGCCAGACGGCGGGCTATACGCTCCCGGTCAACCGAATGCACCCAGTCAAAATGGGCGGCGATGCCGCGCGTCTTGTTGGCCTGTACCGGGCCGATAAAGTGCCACTCCAGATGAAGCTCCGGCGCGGCCTCCTGTATCTGCCGCATTTTCCGGAGCGCCTCCTGCTCATAATTTTCCCCGAAGGCAAGCTGCCCCGCGCGGGCAGCTTCGATAATGGCCTGAGCCGGACAGGTTTTGGAAACCGCCACCAGGCGCACGGCATCCGGCATCCTGGCTGCCTGTTGCGCCGCCAGGGCAATATGTTCCCGTACCGCTTGCAAGTTTGCTTGTATTATGGACATAATTGGTAATTCGCATGGTTACATGCTGCTCGTGCATTATAGGCAAACCTGTCCTGAAATGCCGCTGTTTCGGAACAAAACAACAAGCCGCCGTGAAAAAGCGGCCTTTTGCAGGAGAAAAAGGATATGAGCTGGTTGATGTGGCTGCTGCTTGTGGTACTGGTGATTGCAGCCATTATTGCCAAAATCAGGCGGTCGGCGCGCATTATTGTCTTCCGGAGCGAAAACATGCAAAGCCCACCCAGCCACGGCGGTGGTGACCGCCAGGTTCACGGCTTGCGCAATTCCAACGTAGAACAAATGGTGTCGTGCGCCACTTGCGGTATTTATGTGCCGGCCTCCGAAGCCATTTTCCGCACAGGCAAGGTTTATTGCTGCGAAGAGCACACGCCGTCCTGAGCGCCTGATGACATGCTGACTATTGATGAGAACGGCTGGTGCGCAAGTGCCCGTCGTCTGCCCTCCCCCAATTGTGACAGCCGTCCGCCAGGCATACCTGTTGACCTGCTGGTTATCCACAATATCAGCCTGCCGCCGGGAGAGTACGGTGGCCCCTTTATTGCCGATCTCTTCCTGAACAGCCTGGATTATGGCGCGCACCCGTACTTTGAGCAATTGCGCGACTTGCGGGTATCCGCCCATTTTCTGATACGCCGTGATGGCGAACTGATACAGTTTGTCGCCACCACCGAAAGGGCCTGGCATGCCGGTGCATCGGAGTTCCACGGGCGGGCGGGCTGCAATGATTTTTCCATTGGCATAGAACTGGAAGGCTGCGATCACGAAGCCTTTGAGGACAGCCAGTACACCGCGCTTGCCAGACTGACCGTGGCCCTGTGCGCGCGCCACCCCCTTGCCGCCATTACCGGGCACCAGCACATCGCGCCAGGCCGGAAAACCGATCCGGGCATGCATTTTGACTGGCAGCGCTATGAAAGCGCCGTGCTGGCGCTGCAAGGCCCTTCCCGCCCCCTGCCCGCTTTCATCCCCTGAGACCGGTACCTTTTTTCTCAGCCCAGCCGCTTTGCCAGTTCTTCCGCCGTGGCGTTATAGTAGATCATAAGCATTTTCGGATCCTTGTGCCCGACCATACGGGCCAGGTCCAGCACATCCAGCTTGCGGGCAAGGCGTGTAATAGCTTCATGCCGGGTATCGTGGAAATGCAGATCTTCAATCCCGGCACGGGCTTTCAGCTTCTGGAACACGCTGCCCAGATTGCTTGAGGTGATCCTGAATACGCGTTCCTCCTGCCGGGACATTTGGAGCAATATCCGCACGGCTTCCGTTGAAAGCGGCACTTCCCGGCGCGTGCCGTTTTTGGTTTCAGGCAGCGTCACGACCCGCCGCCCGATATCCACATCACGCCAGCGCATATTCACGATCTCGCCTGAACGCATGGCCGTTTCCAGCGCGAACAGGAATACCGCGATAGTACGCGCCAGCGCCGTTTCCGGCGGGCGATCAGGCTCATAGCCGGAAACCGCAATGAGCCTCCGTATCTCACCCAGCGAAATACGCCGGTCGCGCGGTCTGGTCGGCGGAGGACGCGCAACGCCCCGCATCGGATCCTCTTTCAGCCATTGCCATTCATTGATGGCAATGCGGCAGACATGGGAAAGAATATTCATGTAGCGGTTAACCGATGCAGGCGAAAGTTGTTTCAGCTTTTCATCCCGCCAGGAAGCAAAATGCCTCGGCCCGATCTCGCGGACGGACAGCTTTGCCAGATCATCCCGGCAAAGAGCGGCAATACGGGAACGCTCCCAGGCCGCGCCACGCTTTTTCACCGAAACTGTCCCGGCATAGCGTTCCAGCAGTTCCCCGAATGTCTTGTCCGGCAGACTGCCCCGTTTCCCGGCCAGAATGTCCGCCTCTTCCCGCGTTGCCCAGGCAATAGCCTCGGCCCTGGTGGGAAAGGTCGCCGTTTTTCGTACGCCCTGACGGGCGACGGTTGCCCGCCATGATTTTCCTCGCTTTGTATAACTCGCCATCTTCGTTCCATGGTGTAAAAATGGTGTAATGTCTGAGGATAATATGGGTGAAAACGCGGCAAAAGGCAAACATGCCGCACTATGGGGAAAGCCTGAAACACCGCTTTTCAGGCGGGGCACAGAAAAGGTTAACGCCCGA
>JAISIS010000096.1 GCA_031261905.1 Burkholderiaceae bacterium | reverse complement strand
ATTGACTGCTTTTACATCCTGGTATTTTCGCGCGATTTCATCCATCATATTTTCGTGACAGGCCAAAAAGCTGCCGGAAAGACAGACTGACTGCTTTGGCAGTGACTGCGCCGCCAGGTAGAACATGGCAAGATGTTGCGCCATATCGGGGTTTACCGGTTCTTTGCCGCTGTAGATATCCATCAGCCTTTCCTCGATATGAGCCTGAAAGACAGCGTAGTAATCGTCTGCGGTTGTGCATTGAATCAGGCGTATCTCGATCTGATGCGTGGTTTCGTTTTTAAAATCATGAATCGGGCGGTATTCCTTGCACATGAAAACAGCCGTATCTCCGGGCGCGTAAGCCGGCATGGCGGTTTCACTGTAGCGTGTTTTATCCAGAGAAAGGCGGAGTGTGCCGGTAAACGGCGGTTTGGATGTTTTGTCTTCCTGAACGAAAACAAGTTCGCGGTTTGGCCGGTCAACACTGTTAACCGTACCCCGGACCATCGTTCCTGTACCCCTCAGCTGGTAATACTTGTCTTCCGCAGTTGTGAAATTGCGGCGGAAATCCTTGATGACATTATCGGTACCCGGCATCAGGTAAGGATTCAGGACAGGAGCGGGCGAAAGTTGGGCATAAGGCGAGGTTTCGCCCCGGCGGATGATGTCTTCCAGTATCAGATTGACGGCAAAATGAATGTAACCCTTGTCCATATCTTCCGGCTTGACGGGTTTTGAAGAGTCGCCGCATCCGGCAAGTGCCAGCACGAATGCCAATATGGCCAAAAAACAGGGAAACCGTTTTTTCATGGTGCAATCAGAGAAGAAATATCCGGATAAATTTAACAGTGCGCATCATACCGTGTTTACTTGTTCGCATAAACAGCCGCCGTCAAAAGCCGTCAAAAAACACGGAAAATTGGAAAAAACGAAAATCGTATATAATTCAGGCATCAACGTGTTTCCGTAGGAGTGTTCCATGCGGGTCGGTTCCGGTTATGCCAGCACCATGCTTTACAGCCTTTACGGGCGGCAGGGAATGCGCGCGGATCAGGCCGGGCGTGGAGAAGCCGAAAACCGTGTTCCCGGTATGGCTTTTGCCAGCCAGGAAGGCAAGGCGGAAGCCGCCGCTGCGCCTGGTATAAAGGAGGTTGGCGCGGCGCAATCATCCTCGGGTACGGATAACCGGACAGGCCAGAAAGCGGATCAGACGGCTGACACAAAAAACGGTCGGAAATCCACTCGGGGAACCGATGCTGAGGCGGATCCCCGGATAAGCGCTGAAATTGCGCAACTTAAACAGATCGAGCAGGAAGTCATTGCCCATGAGGCTGCGCACAAGGCTGTGGGCGGGCGATATGCCAGTGCCGCCAGTTATTCCTATACGACTGGCCCGGATGGCCAGAAGTATATTACGGGCGGGGAAGTATCCATCAGCACACCAGCCACCAGCGATCCTGAAGAAGTGTTGCGTATGGCCGAACTGGTAAGAAGAGCGGCGCTTGCGCCAGCCAATCCTTCTTCCCAGGATATTTCCGTTGCCGCCAGGGCGGCGCAAAAGGCGGTTACCGCACGTGCGGATATAGCAGCCGTCAGCCGGGAAGAAGTGACTGGCGCACGGGAGGAAAGCGATGACGGCAAGAAAGCTGATGGCACAGATGCTGTTGGCGGACAAAATACTACGGATAACGCCGCTGCCGCCGTGCCGGATGTTCAAGGCGGTATGGCGCAGGCCGCAGATATCGCAAAAAACAGGAAAGCGGCTGATGCCTACACATCCTTTTCGGATATGAACGGTACATCCGGCAGCGGGCGGATCATTGCGGTAGGCTGATATTTTCAGTACCGCATCATCAGGGCAGACATACACCAGCCGTAATGCTATTCATAATCCGGATGCGCTTCCTCCGGCTGTTCGTGCGATAAATTGTCAGTGACCCTTCTTCCCATGCTTATGCGACGTTTTTCCCTTCTCTGTTCTTCGTGCTCCTGCTTTTCTTTCCTGATGATTTCCTTCAGGTGAATTTGCTCATAAAGCGCGCGTTTGAGTTCATCAGTATTCACCGGGTTGACGACATAGGCGTTCATGCCGGCATTCTTGCCTATCAGGCGGTATTCCAGTCTGTCAGAGCTTGTCATGGCGACAATGGACACATCCAGCGCGTCATGCTTGGTGCTTGCGCGAATGCGTCTTGTCGCTTCCAGGCCGTTAATAATCGGCAGGCGCATATCCATCAGGATGACGGCGTAGTCTTCCTGCAGGAAGAGCTTGACCACATCAAATCCGTTGTCGGTTATTTCCACTTCCGCGCCCAGTTCGGAAAGCATTTGCCGGGTGGCCTCCTGGTCAACGGCACTGCTTTCCGCCAACAGGATTTTTGCTCCGCTATAACGCGCGCTTTGCCACAACGTGGCCTCTGCATTATCGGTGTCGGCCATTTTGAGCAAAGGTTCGCATTCGATAAAGAAAGAAAATTCACTTCCCTTACCGGCAACGCTTGTTCCACTGATTTTTCCGTCCATCTGTTCAATCAGTGCCTTGCAGATAGTCAGACCGAGACCGCTTCCCATATTGTCGGTCAGCGACTTGTCCGTATGGTAAAGCGGCACGAACATGTCTCTTATTTGTTCCGCGCTCATGCCGATGCCGGTATCACTGACAACGCAGTTGATCCTCAGTATGCCCATGGCTTGCCGTTCCGCGCTGATGTTGAGCGAGACTGAGCCTTCAAAGGTAAATTTCACCGCATTGCCGAGCAGATGCAGCAAAACCTGGGAGAAACGCAGTTCATCTCCTATAACCTACTCGGGAATTGAATTATCCACCGTTACCTGAAATTCAAGATACTTGGCTTCGGCGCGCGGCATGATGGCTTTTTTAACGCTTTCGATAGCTTTGCGGACGTTGAACGCCTGTTTTTCAATGATAATCTCGTTGGCCTCTATGCGTTGATAATCCATTATATCGTTAATGACTTCAAGCAGTCCTCTGGCGGAAGACTGTATTTTCTGCAGGTAGGCAGCCTGCTCCGGAGAAGGGAAAGCTTCAAGGGCGGTATGCGTTACCCCCAGTATATTGTCCATCGGCGGTCTGATTTCATGATTGAACCGAGCCAGGAAAGATTGCTGCGCCTGATTGACGGCTTCGCTGATAGCCTTCGCGTTCCGTTCCGTCGCGTCTGTACCGATTTCCATGTGCAGCACCCGACCGTCATACCATTTCACCAGTTTGTCCGTTACCATCAGATTGCAGTTTATCAACTGGTTATGGATGGTCCTGTTCAGGATTTCATCAACAGGATGACCATCCTCATCGAAAAGATATTTATGCGGACAGAAGGAACAGGGTTCCGTATGGCCATGCAGGACTTCATAACAGGTCTTTCCTTCCAGATCGTTGCGCCCGAGACGTCGGCAAAGCCAGTCGTTGATATAAACCACTTTTTTGGTTTGCGGGTCACAGACGCAAATCATGGCATCCACGTTGCTCATGACGTTTTGCAGTACGGCGATGGCATTATTGGCTTTATCAACAGCCTTGCCAACGCTTTCCGCCATGCCGTTGATGTTGTCGGCAATTTCACCCAGATCGCCTTTTCTCACTTCTATTCGCTGCGAGAGATCATTGCGTATATTGCGGGTGCCTGTAATGATCCGGTCTATGTCATTCAGGGTACGGCGGGCCAGCAGTATAAGCAGGATGAAAATCAGGGAAGAGCTTAGCAGCGTGACCAGAAAGATATTGCGCGTCATGTTGCCTAACTGAGCGGAAATATCTGTAGTCAGTTCGTTTGCCCATATATAGCCGATGGTTTTTCCGCCCCGCTGTATGGGAATCATGGCGTTAAGAATATCGCCACGCACCATAGAGCCTGATTTGACGATTTGGGTGGAAGTCTCCATTACTTGCCGCCCCGGGTGATCAGCAGCAACGGATGTTCCGACCGTGCTTCCGAAAGAGATAGAGGGGCCATAGGTAACAATGGCGTCCAGATCACGGGAATAAAAGCCGACCCCAAGACCGGGAGCGGATTCACCGATGTTATCCGTATCTTGCCGGAGTACCCGGTTGAGAATCCTGATTTTATCTTCACGCGTGGCGTTTTCCGCATGGTAGCGGAGCAAAATACCATCAAATCCTTCCGGCGGCAGACGGGCATCCAGGATATGCGCGATGGTCAGGAGTTTTTCCTGCTTTTCACGCAAAATCATGCTCTGGGATATATCTCTGACCAGATAGCCTGTCAGCAGGAACGACAGTCCCATGAATGCCATGAGAACAAGGATGACCTGATGCTGTAACGAAAAAAGGCGCTTCATAAAATGTATAAACTCTCCGGCAACCCCTCTTTTTTGTGACAAGTGGCTTGCGTGTGTGCGACGTGAATAGCGTACTCAACCTGATAATAAGTTACTTCCAGGCAAACATTGTATCCAGGCAAATATTGTATATTGATTACGGCAATTGTGCGGATTTTATCAGACGCCCAGAGCACTCAGGCGGGAGTGCCAGGCCTTTTCCCCATAATTATCCAGCACCGATACATCAGCACCGGCGGCGGTCAGCGCCAGGGCACTCCGGATACGGTCCGCGCGGGCGGCAAGAACAAGCAAAGGCGTGCCGTCCGGGGCCGCGTCATTGGCGGAAAGACCATGATTCAACAGGTATTTCACCAGTTGGACATTCTCCTGTTTTGCCGTCAGGGCAAGGTAAAGCAGGCTGCCTTTGTTGAACCGGCCATTGGTTCCCGATCCGTTATCAATAAGCAGGCTGACAATTTCAACAGGCGCTCCATGCGCGCAGGCTGTCATGATGGGGGTAGTGCCGTAGGCATCCACTGAATGAACATCGTTGGTTTTTACCAGAAGCGCGACCAGTTCCGGATCGGGGGTTGCGCTGTTGACCGACAGATGCAGGGCGGACTGATGTTGCGCGTTAACCAGCGAAGGATTGGCGCCTGCCCGCAGCAGATACAGGGCGGCATCGTATTGACCGGCTGCCAGCGTTCGCATGAACATTTGATCTCTGTCCGCTTGAGTCATGTGCCTGTCAAACAGCCGGATGATGTCCACGTTGCCGGTTTCCTGCGCCAGTTTCAGCGTGTCTGCTCCACGTTTGCTGACGACATCAATATCCGCGCCTTCATCCAGCAGGATGCCAACGGTTGCCGCCATCGGGCGCATACGCTCGAAGACCCGCGAATCCGGTTGCCTGAGCGCTTTCATGAGTGGTGTTTCGCCGTATTGATCTTTTGCGTTTACGTCCGCGCCTTCATCCAGTATCCGCCTTACCGCATCGGGATACAATTCAGCCGCGGCATCCATCAGCCTTTCATCCGTCCGGTCAATACAGGTTTTGCAAACATCATTCCTTGATGCGCATGACAGCAGCATACCTATTGCCAAAAGAGCCGGTATATAAGCAAACAGTCGTTGACGCATGAAAATCTCCTCTTGTCCGTAGCAGCAAAAACGAAGCAATGCCCATTAACATCATTGTATGTCAGCATGGAGCGGGGGAACGGTATTTATGTCACATTTTATTGCACATATGGTCGCCGGATTCATGTACGATATACATACATGTTGTGCATATTGGTCAGGCTTGCCGGTTTTCGGGCCTGATAATGGGTTATATTCGGCATTGAACAGGGTCAGGGAGGAAAATTATGAATATGGAACAAACCAGGGTATCCACTGCAAAAATTGCAACGTTTCTAGGAAAAGTGTTTGCGCATAACAACAGCATGAAGCTGTCTCACTGGGCGGTGACGGGCAAGGGCAGCTATGCGCGGCATATGGCCATTGACGAGGCGCTGAATACCCTGATAAGCGTACTGGACCGCCTGGTCGAGACAAGCATCGCGATGTATGGAGATCTGAAAATCACTATTCCGGAAACGAAACCGCCCAAGGATATGGTGAAACATTGCCAGAGCTTTTATGCGGAAGTCGAAAAAGCGCGCGATCTTTTCCCTGAAGCATTTACCCAGTCCATCCTAGACGACTATCACGAAGCCCTGCAGCAGCTTCTGTATCGTATGATCCGCCTGCAATAAGGCGCGTTTATGTGCCCGGCGCGGCATTATCGCCAAGCCGGGCCATCATGTCCGCAGGCGCGTTGTCGCTGAGAGACACAAGCGTGCCGTTCTCGTAGGTAAGGGTAACCACACTTAAATCCTTGTGCCTGAAATGCAGCCAGCCACTTTCCATGATTAGCCTGGCGACATGTTCTTCGGCCTCTGCCTCATCTTTCAGGGGTGACCACGGGCGGAAGGCATCGCAGGGCGCCGGCAGGTATTCGATAGTGGGGGGCATGGGCTGGCGGCTGGCGAAAAAGCACATAAAACCATGCTTGTCACGCACGAACCGTGCAACATGGCCGTTATAACTGGCTGCCGCAAGGATGGCATCGCGCAGGAGGCTGTGCTCTTCTCCGACAGGTGCGCTTCCCTTGATAATCTGATAGCGGATTTGTTTGTCCATGTGGTTTCCTACTGCATCCGGTTCCTGCCGTCCTTGTTCAAGGACAGTCTTAACGGTGTGCCCAGGAAAAGGTTCCCTGCCAGAAAATCAATCACTTTCTTGTCCATCGGCCAACGCAGAGTGACGACATCGTATTCTCCCTGGAATTTGGCATGGCTTTCAAAATAAAGGGAAAGCCCGTCGTCCTCATACGCGGTGTCCCGGATGTCATAATAAAGCGAGGCATCGCCATCAGATAAAGTGGTGGCGTCGGTCAGCGAAAAGTAGCCGATGGGCGTGTGAAAGGAAAAGATGCGCCTTCCTGCGGCAACGGGAATTATTTCCATTTTTTGTGGCGTTGCCGTCAGGGTAGTCATATGGCGTCTCATGGCGTTCCTCCTGGTGTTTTCTGGTAGCGCGGGTTACAGAATATCGCTTGCGTAATCCGCCAGCCGTGAACGTTCTCCGCGCGCCAGCATCACATGTCCGCTGTGTGCCCAGCCCCTGAAACGGTCCACGACATAGGTCAGCCCGCTTGAGCCTTCCGTCAGGTAAGGCGTATCAATCTGGGCGATATTCCCGAGGCAGATGATTTTGGTGCCCGGCCCCGCACGCGTGATAAGCGTTTTCATTTGCTTTGGCGTCAGGTTCTGGGCTTCGTCAATAATCAGAAACTTGTCAATGAATGTCCGGCCCCGCATAAAGTTCAGGGATTTCACCGAAATACGGGAACGAATCAGATCATGGGTAACCGCGCGTCCCCATTCGCCGCCTTCCTGATGGCTGGTTTTGTTCAGCACTTCCATGTTGTCATCAAATGCGCCCATCCACGGCGACATCTTTTCTTCTTCCGTGCCGGGCAGAAAGCCGATGTCCTCACCTACAGGAATGGTTACACGGGTCACAATAACCTCGTTGTAACGTTTGGCGTCAAGCACTTGAGCCAGCCCGGCCGCCAGCGCGAGCAGGGTTTTGCCAGTACCCGCCTGGCCGACCAGGGTTACGATATCGCATTCCGGGTCCATCAGGATATTCAGGGCAAAATTCTGTTCGCGATTACGCGCCAGGATACCCCAGACATTATTTTTCTGGTGGGAATAGTCGTACAGCGTCCGCAGGACGGCGGTATTGCCGTTTATTTCCCGTACCTGGGCATGGAAAGGCGCTTCTCCGCCAGACGGTTCCAGATAGACAAACTGGTTGATGACCATGGTTGAAACAAGAGGTCCCGTAATGCGGTAAAAGGTTCTGGCTCCTCCGTGAGGGTTGTTCTCCTGCCACGACTCCACATGCTTGCCATGAGTCTCCCAGAAATTTTCCGGCAGTTCCAGTGTGCCGGGATAAAGCAGGTCGGAATCCTCAAGCACCTGATCATTGAAATAGTCTTCCGCCGCCAGTCCGATGGCGCGTGCCTTGATACGCATGTTGATATCCTTGGATACCAGGATAACCGCACGCCCAGGAAAGGTTGTCATGAGCGCGTGAACAACGCCCAGTATCTGGTTATCGCTCTTTTCCCGCTGCAAGCCTTTTGGCAGTTCATAGGGTTGTATGCGCGTCTGGAAGAAAAGTTTCCCTTTGGCTTCCTTGTTGCCCAGCTTGTCGAGCGGAATACCGTTTTCAAGGCGCGTTTCGTCCACATCGGCAACCAGTGCATCAAGCGAGCGGGCAACCTGGCGGACATTGCGCGCCACATCGGATGCGCCACGCTTGTGATTATCCATTTCCTCCAGCGTAATCATGGGCAGGAATATGTCATGTTCCTCAAAGCGAAAAAGCGCGGTGGGATCATGCATCAGCACATTGGTGTCCAGCACAAACATTTTGGTTTCACCGGACTTGCTGGCCGCCCGGCTGACAGGAGATTGCAGTGCAGTATCTTCCAGCTTCTTTCTTGAGGGACGCGTCACGGCGGGCGTCTTCACGCCGGGATTGGCGGTAAGTGATGTTTGTGCGGATTTTCCTGCGCGCGGGGTTTTTGCTTTTTCGCTTTTCCCGGACGTGGCATTGCCTGAAGTCTTTTTGGACGCCTGTGTTTTTTTCATTTCTTCCGGTTTCAGCATATCTGCCGGTTTGGTTGGTATTTTTGGCAGTGGCATCGCAACCTCGGTGATGTGTTGGTAATGTACGGCGGTTTATGTTGCCAGTTTCCTGACGGCTTCCAGTACTTCGTCAACATGGCCGTCAACCCGGACGCCACGCCATTCACGCACCAGTTTGCCGACGGGATCAATCAGGAAAGTGCTGCGTTCTATACCGCGTACCAGCTTGCCGTAATTCTTTTTGGTTTTCATGACATTGAACAGATTGCAGACTGATTCATCGGTATCTGAAACCAGAGGAAAAGGCAACTGGTATTTTTCGGCAAAGCCCTCATGCGAACGGATGCTGTCGCGGCTTACGCCAACTATGGCGGCTCCGGCATTTCTGAATGCTTCATAGTGATCGCGAAACTGGATGCCCTGTTGTGTGCAGCCAGGCGTGTTGTCGCGCGGGTAAAAATAAAGCACCAGAATTTTTCCCTTGTAATCGGACAGGGAGAATTCGCCGGGAATAGCTTCAGCCATGAAATCCGGCACTTGCTTGCCGGGAGTAAGCGACTGTTCGGACATATGCGCTCCTGATGTTGATGGAACCAATACGATTATGCCTATTTCCGCCGGGCAGGAACAGAGGAGGATGCCGCAAAGCGGAAAATACGGCATTGTACCGTTAAACAAGCTTAATAAAGCGCCATAACTGCCGTTAAGGTGTAAACTGTGTCAGTTAACAAGAATGCCCGCAGTTGCCGGATAAACACAATCATTCGGGCGATGTGCAACATTCCCGCGCCAACAGTCAAGGGAAAATCAAACATGCAACCCGTAAAGAAATCACAAAAGCTGATTGACGTCTGCTACGACATCAGAGGTCCTGTCCTTGAAAGAGCACGTCAGATGGAGGAAGAGGGGCAGAAAATCATGAAGCTGAATATCGGCAATGTGGCCGCTTTCGGCTTTGATCCGCCGGACGAAATTGTCCGCGACATGATCGGCAACATCCAGAATGCTGCAGGTTATACAGATTCCAAGGGAATGTTCGCGCCCCGCAAGGCGATTATGCAATATACCCAGGAGAAAAAAATCAACGGAGTCGGCATTGAAGACATTTATCTCGGTAATGGCGCGTCCGAGCTGATTGTCATGACCATGCAGGGCTTGCTGAACGAAGGTGACGAGGTGCTGGTGCCCACGCCGGATTATCCGCTCTGGACAGCCGCCGTGTCACTTTCCAGCGGCACGCCTGTTCATTACATTTGTGATGAGCAGAATGAATGGCTTCCGGACATTGAGGATATGAAAAGGAAAGTTACCGACCGGACAAGAGCCATTATCATCATCAACCCGAATAATCCTACAGGCGCGCTGTACCCTGTAGAGATACTTCAGCAGATTGTTGATCTCGCCAGGGAGTATGGTCTCATTGTTTTTGCCGACGAGATTTATGACAAATGTCTGTATGATGGCGCAACGCATACCTCGATTGCCTCGCTCGCGGATGATGTGTTGTTTATCACGTTGAACGGGCTTTCCAAGAATTACCGTTCCTGTGGCTACCGGGTTGGCTGGATGGTGATATCAGGAGAGAAAAAACAGGCAAAG
>JAISIS010000167.1 GCA_031261905.1 Burkholderiaceae bacterium | reverse complement strand
CTGACGCTCTCGCTTTTAGCCTGTCTGCGTTTTTTCCGTGTGCGCGGATGAGGATTTCACGCGCATGTCCGGGCTCTCCCGCAGCATGGAAAACACCCCCTCATACAGGCGTCCCGAATCCTCCAGCAAATCAAATTCCTCCGGTCTTAACAACCAGTTGTTCAGCAAGCCGTTGAAGACCACACGCAATACCAGGACTGCCAGATTAATGTCAATATCATCGGGCAATTGCCGCTTTTGCCGTGCATTGACCAATACGCGCACTATCATGTCATGCGCACTTGCCTGCCATTCCCGATCATACGCCAGAAATTCGCTGGCGGCGTCCGTGTACTCGCATTTGTGGAATATCACGCTCATCACCTTGCGGTAATGCTCGTTTTCGTGGATTTCGCGCATCAGGAAAAGCGTTTTTTCCCGCAGGCGGCCTAACGGGTCTTCCGTATTCCCATCCGCCATTTCCTCAATCATGTCGTGGATTGGCTTGCGGACACGGTCAACCATCGCGCCAAACAGATCAGACTTGTTACGGAAATGCCAGTAAACCGCACCACGAGTGACTCCCGCTGCCTCGGCAACGTCATTTAACGTTGTGCCGGAAACACCCTTCTCGTAAAACACGCATTCCGCAGCATCCAGCAACTTGTCCCGCGTTTCCCTGGTCTTTTTCCTGGTGGCTCGCTTCATGCGCCCCCCCTGTTCCTGTTCATGTAAACCAATTGCATCCTGTAAGAAAAAACTGACAAATGTTATCGCCAATCCTGAAAAAAAGGATTAACATACATTCATGATTGTATGTTAAATTAACCTTCGTTGTCACCTCAAACTCTTCTGCATGATCCACATGAGAGCCTTTTCACGATTCACGTTACTCAGCGCGTTTATCCTTTCCTTCTTCCTGCTTTCAGGGTGTAAAGACAAGGCACAGCCTGCGGCAAAGGCGCCTGAGGCCGCCTATGTCGTAATCAACCCGGAGGTGGTCGCCGTGATTAACGAATTGTCGGGACGCCTGGAATCCTACCGGAACTCGGATGTCCGGGCGCGGGTTGCCGGTGTGCTGGAAAAACGCCTCTTTGTGGAAGGCAGTGATGTTGCACAGGGGCAAGAGCTGTATATTATTGACCCGCGCAGCTATGAGGCCGCCGTGCAAAACGCCAAGGCAACCCTGGCCCGCGCAGAGGCCAATTTCATGCAGACGGATCTCAGGTACCGGCGCTACATCCCGCTGGTGAAAATCAAGGCTGTCAGCGAGCAGGAATATGACGATTCCCTGGCCGCCCAAAAGCAGGCGGCGGCAGATGTGGCCTCGGCCAAGGCCGCTCTGGTGCAGGCGAAGCTGGATCTGGAGTATTCCACCGTGCTCGCGCCTATTTCCGGGCGGATTGGCCGCACCATCGTAACTGAAGGCGCGCTGGTCGGGCAAGGTGAAGTCACCCTGCTCGCCGTTATCCAACAAATTGACCCGATCTACCTGAATCTGACCCAATCCAGCGCAGAGTTGCTCCAGTTGCAACAGGCGATGCGAAAAGGGCAGTTAAAGGGCGCATCGGAAGACGGGCTGAAAGTGACACTGGTGATGGAGGACGGTACGCAATATTCGCATCCCGGCAAACTGCTGTTTTCCGATATCACGGTAGACCCTTCCACCGGCGAGATTTCCATCCGCGCCCTCTTCCCTAACCCCGACCATATCCTGCTGCCGGGCATGTATGTACGCGGTCGGCTGGAACAGGCCATTAATGAAAACGCCCTCACCGTACCTAAACAGGCGGTGCAGCGCGCCACCGAGGGATCTACTGTCTTTGTAATCAACAAGGATAATGTCGCCGAAGTACGCCAGGTAAAAACCGGGGCTTCCTGGCATGAGAAATGGGTGGTACTGGAAGGCTTGAAACCAGGAGACCGCGTGATTGTGGAGGGCCTGCAAAAAATCAGGCCGGGTGCGCCGGTAACGCCCATTCCCTGGGAAAAGGTGGCAAAGCAGGATACCCCCGCCCAGGCAACTCCCAACGAAGCGGAAAAGGCTTCCGCCACCGGGACGGAAAAACCACTTAACGCCCCAACTACACCAGCCGCCCCTGCTGGCACTGTGGCAAAGCCACCTGTGCAACCACCAGTTGCCGAGGCTGGTAAAACGCCAGCCGCCCCTTCGCCCATTACGATGCCAGGGAAGGCGACTGCCGCAGAAACCGGGAATAAATAGGGAGCGGCCAGATGGCAAGGTTTTTTATTGATCGCCCTGTTTTTGCCTGGGTTATCGCCATTTTCATCATGCTTGGCGGCATTCTCTCGATCCTGAACCTGCCGGTGGCGCAATACCCCAATATCGCGCCACCACAGGTCACTGTTTCCACCACCTACCCTGGCGCAACGGCAAAAGTGGTGGAAGACAGCGTGACGCAGATCATTGAGGAAGAAATGAACGGCGCTACCGGGTTGATGTATATGGAATCCGAAAGCCAGAGTACCGGCGAAGCCAAGATCACACTTTCCTTTACCAACCAGACTGATGTCGAACTGGCGGCGGTGGATGTGCAAAACCGCATCAAGCGTGTGGAATCGCGGCTTCCGGCTGCCGTCATGCAGCAGGGCGTTATCATCAACAAGGCCCGGAGCAATTACCTGGCCGTTATCGCCATCACTTCCACGGATGGCCGCCTCTCCAGCTTCGCGCTGGGCGATTTCCTGGCGCGTAACGTTGTCAACGACATCAAGCGTATCCCTGGCGTGGGCGACGTGAACCTTTTCGGCTCCGAAAAGGCCATGCGCATCTGGCTGGATCCGGTAAAGCTGACCGGCCTTAACCTGACGCCGGATGATGTGAGCAACGCCGTCAAGGGGCAAAACGCTGTGGTCACTTCCGGCCAGCTTGCCGGTATGCCCAATACAGGCAAGGAGCCCATCTACGCCAACATCACGGTTCACGGACAACTGCAAAGGCCGGAGGAATTTGAAAATATTATCCTGCGCGCCAATCCGGATGGTTCCAAAGTCCGAATCCGGGATGTCGGCAGGGTCGAACTGGGTGCGAAACAGTATGATACTTTCGCCAGGCTGGACGGCACGCCCATGGGCGGCTTTGGCATCATGCCGACAGCCGACGCCAACACTATGGCAACCATGTCGGCCATCCGGGACAAGATGGCAGAACTGTACGAATATTTCCCGTCAGGTGTGGAATACAGCATCCAGAACGATACTTCCCGCTTTGTCAGGGTTTCCATCAAGGAAGTCGTGAAAACCCTCTTTGAAGGGATTTTCCTCGTCTTCCTGGTCATGTTCCTCTTTTTGCAGAATATCCGCTATACGATTATCCCCACTATTGTCGTGCCTATTGCGCTGATGGGCACTTTTGCCGTGATGAAGGCATTGGGCTTTTC
>JAISIS010000161.1 GCA_031261905.1 Burkholderiaceae bacterium | reverse complement strand
TTGGAGGCGATTGCTGATCTCACAGTGTCGGTACGTGAATGTACTGCTTTGATGCCGATGCGCTTGGTTGTATAAAATAAGATACAATATAAACCATGATTGACGTTATAAAGTCTGATGAATTCCGGGATTGGTTTGATGGGCTAAAGGATAGGAGTGCTGCTGCGAATATTGCCGTCAGGATAGATCGGGTTGCTGTGCGGCGGTGACAAGCGCAAGCAGGATACCGATATTAAGCGCGCTATAGAATTGTCAAAGGCATGGAAGGAGTAAGTATCATGAATGAACAGGTAACTGATAAAATCCCTCCGGGTTTTTCTCGCTGGGATTCTTCCGAGCATCTAAAAACGGACGAAGATATGCGCCTTTATCTGGAAGCCTGTTTTGCGGAAGCCGGGGATGACCCGGCGTTTATTGCGAAAGCCTTGGGCAATGTCGCCCGCGCGAAAAGCATGACGCAGCTTGCGAAGGATACGGGGCTTGGCAGGGAAAGCCTGTACAAGGCGCTTTCCGGAGAGGGGAACCCTAGTTTTGGCACGATCCTGAAGGTAACAAATGCCTTGGGATTAAAACTTACAGTCGCTTCCTGATAAAGTTTGTCGCGTGCCATACCTTTGGCCTGACAAAGCCAGAAAAATCAACGTGATATTCTTGCCCGCAATTACGTGGTATCATATGCGTTTATTGTTGCCGGCGCGGGCCGGGTTTTGTAACGAGAAGTCGCAGGAATGTCATGACTGACGCCAATCTGATGATTTTTACCGGCAACGCCAATCCGGCGTTGGCCGCCAAAGTAGCCAGCAAGCTGGGTATCCCTCTGGGCAAGGCGTATGTTTCCAAGTTTTCCGATGGGGAAGTGACTGTTGAAATCAAGGAGAATGTGCGCGGCAAGGAAGTGTTTGTCATGCAGTCCACATGCGCGCCCACCAATGATAATCTGATGGAAATCATGCTGATGGTGGATGCGCTGAAGCGCGCTTCGGCCAAACTCATTACCGCAGCCATCCCGTATTTCGGCTATGCCCGCCAGGACCGCCGCCCGCGTTCTACACGCGTGGCTATTTCCGCCAGGGTGGTTGCCAACATGCTGGAAAATGCCGGGGTGGACCGTGTGCTGATTATGGATGTCCATGCCGACCAGATACAGGGCTTTTTTGATATTCCTGTTGACAATATTTACGCTTCGCCGGTGCTGTTGCGCGATCTGCTGAAAAAACGCTACAAGAATCTGCTGGTGGTTTCGCCTGATGTGGGCGGTGTGGTCAGGGCGCGTGCGCTGGCCAAGCAACTGGACTGTGACCTTTCCATTATTGACAAGCGGCGTCCCCGCGCCAATGAATCCGAAGTCATGAATGTCATTGGTGAAGTGGCGGACAGGAATTGCGTCATCATGGATGATATGGTGGATACGGCGGGTACGCTGACAACCGCAGCCGATGTGCTGAAAGCCAGAGGCGCGCAAATGGTGGTGGCCTATTGTACCCATCCGGTACTGTCCGGCCCGGCGGTTGAGCGCATCAATAATTCCAAGCTGGATGAACTGGTGGTTACCGATACTATCCAGCTTTCCGAGCAGGCCAAACAAAGCCCCAAGATCCGGCAGGTTTCCTGCGCGTCGTTGCTGGCGGAAACTATTCGCCGCATCAGCACGGGCGATTCTGTCATGTCACTTTTCCAGGAAACGGAAACGGTGGCGGTCTGAGCATAACCGTATGACGGGAAGCGGGTGTCGCCCGCTTCCTTTTTTTGAAATTCCTGGTCGCGGGAATTTTGTTAACGAAGGACGCAAGTCCTGAATTTTTTTGGAGTTAATCAATGAAAGTTGTTGCATTTACAAGGGCAGAGCAGGGTACCGGAGCGAGCCGCCGCCTGCGTACTGCCGGTATGACCCCTGGTATTGTGTACGGGGGCAAGGGCGAACCCACGCCGATCAAGCTGGACCATAACGCGCTTTTCCATGCGCTGAGAAGGGAGGCTTTTCATGCTTCTATTCTGGATATGGAAATAGACGGCAAAACCGAAAAGGTGTTGCTGCGTGATTACCAGATGCATGCGTTCAAGCCGATTGTTATGCATGTGGATTTCCAGCGCGTCAGCGCGGATCAGCCGATTCATGTGAAAGTGCCGCTGCACTTTGTTAATGAGGAAAATTCCGTCGCTGTAAAAAGCTCCGGGGGTACGATTCATCACGCGGTTTCGGAACTGGATATTACCTGCCTGCCGGGCGATTTGCCGGAGTATATCGAGGTTGATCTGGCGGGGCTGGATGTTGGTCATACCATCCATTTGTCCGACCTGAGTCTGCCCAGGGGTGTTACCGCAACGAGTGGCGATCCCGCCATGGCGATTGCCAGCGCCAGTGTGCCGAGTGCCGCTCCTGCGGAAGCTGCCGCACCTGCGCCGGAAGCCTCCAGTGAAGAAGCGCCGAAGAAAGACGAATAAGCTTTACCGCTTTATCGCAAAAACCCGCACGGTTGATCCGCGCGGGTTTTTTTATGTCGCCGTATGCAGGGTTTTCATGGCGTCGGCGGACTTGCCTTCGCACATCAGCGGCATGATTTCCAGCGCGCGCGTCATGGCGTCGCTGATCAGGTCCAGTTCTTCATTGCCGGGGCGTTGCAGTACGTAATCAATTACCGCCATTTTGGGGTTTGTTTGCCGGGGGTGTCCGATGCCCAGGCGCAGGCGCCAGAAATCCTGGGAACCCAGTTTTGAGACGATATCGTTCAGGCCACGGTGGCCGCCTGTTGAACCGCCTTTTTTCAGGCGTGCCGTACCGGGCGGGATATCCAGTTCGTCATGCACGACCAGGATGTCTTCCACGGCGATCCGGTAGAACCGGGCAAACGCGCCCACTGCCTCACCGGAAAGGTTCATGAAGGTCTGGGGTTCCAGCAGCCAGACATCCTGCCCGGCAATCCGCGCGCGCGAGACCAGTGCCTGGAAGCGGGATTCCTTTTTCAGCGGCGGGGCGCTGAAGCGGGCCGCCAGATTATCAATAAACCAGAAACCGGCATTGTGCCGGGTTTGTTCATATTCCGGTCCGGGATTACCCAGACCCACAATCAGACGAATGGACATGGTGAAATGGCGGATAGTCAGATAATCGGATGGCAAGAGGGCGTGTCAGTTCGGCAGCGCGCCATAGGTAAGGGTGTTTTTGTTGTGTTGCACAAGGATCCACGGTTTGACGACGACTGTCCACAAATCGGCATCAGCTTCAAACCAGGCTTGCGCCTGTTCGTCGCTGACCCTTTCCATCTGCTATTGCCCGATCAGTCGGGAGATGCCTTCTGTATCATCAGAAGCCATCATCACGGCCACATGCACCATATCCAGCCCATCGCCTACCGAGATGACATGGCCGGAGGCAAAGTAGCGCTGCAATTCGCGCCAGGCCATCCGCGCCGTTTCCCCGTTCAGTTTCGCATACAGGATTTCCTGTTCCTGGGGTGATATTTTCATGTTGTCTCCATCAGTAGTGCGGTGGTTTTTCGTGCGTCAGCGTCACGCTGTTGTTGCCTTTTTCCGCCAGACGCCGTGCCAGTTCGGCTATCGCGGCTTCCAGTATATCCATCCGGTTACGCTGCTGGTAAATAACTTTGTTCAGCTCATCAATCATGTCTTCCTGATGGCTGATCCTCATTTCAAGATCAATAAAACGCGCTTCCATGAAAGCTTTTCCTTAGGTGTGTCGGGGCATCGCTTATTGTAAGCCATCCGCTACGCCGCTTTGGGATTTTGCAGCAGGGATTTCAGGTTGGCCAGGCGTGCCTGTGGCGTCAGGGTTTCGCCATCGTCCGGCAGGGGTTTGGCTTTGTCCAGGCGCATTTCCGCAATAAAGCGGGAGGCTTCACATACTTCCGTTTCCCGGCCTTTCCTGCGCTTTTTGCACCAGCTTATCTGAAGGCTGCGCTGTGCCCGCGTGATGCCCACGTACATCAGGCGGCGCTCTTCCTCAATGCGCGCGGCCAGCTTGTCCAGGGGCGCATCCGGATCGCCACGGTGCGGCAAAATCCCTTCTTCCACGCCTACAAGGTACACATGCGGAAATTCCAGCCCCTTGGCCGCGTGCAGGGTGGAAAGCCTTACGGCATCAGGTTCTTCGTCACGGCCCTCCAGCATGGTCATCAGCGCCACCATCTGGGTCAGTTCCATCAGGTTTTTTTCGGGGATACCGGCCTGAGATCGGAAGAGCACACGTCTG
>JAISIS010000159.1 GCA_031261905.1 Burkholderiaceae bacterium | reverse complement strand
AGAGAAGAAAAACCCGGCCTGCTTTTTTGCAGGCCGGGAAAGCAAAAACAACGCTCGGTTACTTCAGGACGGATTTCAGCGTTTTGCCGATTTCGCCCGGATTCTTCGTAACCCTGATGCCGCACGCTTCCATGACTTCCAGTTTTTCCTGCGCCGTGCCCTTGCCGCCTGAAATAATGGCGCCGGCATGGCCCATGCGTTTTCCCGGAGGGGCGGTAACACCCGCGATAAAGCCGACAATCGGCTTCTTCATGTTGTCCTTTGCCCACCTTGCCGCGGTTTCCTCATCATTGCCGCCGATTTCGCCGACCATGATAACGGCTTCCGTTTCCGGATCGTCATTGAACATTTTCAGCACATCAATGTGCTTTAAGCCATTGACCGGATCGCCGCCCACGCCAACAACTGTGGACTGGCCCAGGCCGAATTCAGCCAACTGACCGGCGGATTCATAGGTCAAAGTACCGGACTTGGACACAACGCCAATGGTACCTTTCCTATGGATGTGGCCCGGCATAATGCCGATTTTAAGTTCATCCGGCGTAATGATGCCAGGGCAATTCGGTCCAACCAGAATGGTTTTCTTGCCTTTCATCTTGTCACGGGTACGGATCATATCCCGCACAGGAATACCTTCCGTGATACAGATGACCAGATCCATGCCTGCCTCAACCGCCTCGTCAATCGCGGCAGCTGCAAACGGCGGCGGCACATAAATAACGGAAACTGTCGCACCCGTCTGGTTCTTGGCTTCGGCTACCGTATTGAATACCGGGATGTCCAGGAAGGTTGTACCGCCTTTTTTGGGCGTTACGCCGCCCACATAGCACTCCTTGCCAAAAGCATAATTCTGCGACATTTCCGTGTGGAACGCACCGGTCTTGCCGGTAAGCCCCTGAACAATTACGCGCGTGTTTTTGTTAATCAGAATAGACATATCTTATTACCCCTTTGCAGCTTGGATCGCCTTTTTCGCGGCATCGGTCATGCCATCGGCGGAAATAATCGGTAAACCGGACTTGTTCAGGATTTCCTTGCCAAGCTCGACATTGGTTCCTTCCAGACGAACCACAAGAGGCACTTTCAGTTCAACCTGGCGCGCCGCCGCGACAATACCGTTCGCGATAACATCACAACGCATGATGCCGCCGAAGATATTCACCAGGATACATTTGACTTTGGGGTTGGCGAGCATGATCTTGAAGGCTTCCGTGACTCTTTCCGTTGTCGCGCCACCGCCCACATCCAGGAAATTTGCCGGTTCGCCGCCAAACAGCTTGATGATGTCCATGGTCGCCATCGCCAGACCAGCGCCATTCACCATACAGGCAATATCGCCATCCAGCGCGATATAGGTCAGGTCAAATTTGGAGGCGGCCACTTCATCAGGGTCTTCCTCGTCAAAGTCGCGCATGCCGGACACTTCCGGCTGGCGGTACATGCCATTTGAATCAAAGTTGAATTTGGCGTCCAGCGCGATAATACGGTCATCGCCCGTCAGCACCAGCGGGTTGATTTCGGCCAGTGAAGCATCAGTCTCGTCAAACGCCTTGTACAGGCCCTGCATGAACTGGCTGGCCTCCTTGACGGCGGCTTCCGGTACACCAATTTTTCTGGCGATATCCTGTCCTTCCGCGTCCGTCAGGCCGGTGTTCGGATCAACAAAAACCTTGTGAATAAGTTCCGGCGTATTGTGAGCCACTTCCTCAATATCCATCCCGCCTTCGGATGACGCCATCAGCGCGACACGCTGCGTTTCACGATCCACCACCATGCCAACATAGTATTCCTTGGCAATATTCGCGCCTTCTTCAATCAACAGGCGCTTTACTTCACGCCCTTCCGGACCTGTCTGGTGCGTGACCAGCTGCATGCCCAGTATCTCTTCGGCATATTGCTTCACTTCGCCAATTGATTTTGCCACCTTGACGCCGCCGCCTTTTCCACGACCGCCGGCATGAATCTGCGCCTTGACCACCCAGACTTTTCCACCCAGGTTTTCAGCCGCCTCAATCGCTTCGTTGATGCTAAAGCAGGGAACGCCGCGAGGCGTTGTTACCCCATACTTGCGTAAAATCTCTTTCCCCTGATATTCATGAATATTCATACTCGCCCTTTAGAATAAGGGATGGGTGACTTTCATCACCCATCCGGCCAATTACAGCTTTTTATTTTTTACTACATTAAAACAGTTCATTATACTGCTTATTTCGCTTTTTTCGGCGGATTTGTAAAGGCGCCCATTTCTTTCAGCGATGTAACCTTCGCATCGTCAAAGCCACAGACTTCCCTCAGAATCTCGTCCGTATCCGCACCAAGCATCGGGGCAGGCAGGATCTTGTCCACATTGCCTTCAGACAGCTTGATCGGCATACCAACCGTGTAGTAATCGCCTTGCGGATGGCCTTCAACCTTCACGAACATCTCGCGATGCGCCACATGCGCATCGTTGGCGATTTCTTCCGTGGTCATTACCGGGCCGCACGGAATGTCTTTTTCATTGAACAGTGCCGTCAGTTCAAACTTGGTGTAATTTGCCGCAAAGTCGGAAATCAGCTTCCACAGTTCGGCCTGGTTTTTACGGCGTTCGCCAATGGTGGCAAAGCGCGGATCGCTGACCAGTTCCTCACCCGAAATGGTACGGGCAATAACAGGCCAGATGGCTTCCTGGATAACCATGTAAACATAGTCGTTCTGGCCATGCGGTTTGCAGGGGATGCAGTTGCCCAGTTGACCACCGCCGGAGTCATTACCGGCACGGGGTACAGAAGTCAGGCCCATGGTCGGGCGGCTGTATTCAGAGAGTGCGCCCTTGCCGCCCATCAGGCGACCATGATCACGGAATTTCACACGGCACAGGTTCATTACGGATTCCTGCATTGCCGCTTCAACATACTGACCCTTGCCGTCATTGTGCGTGCGGTGATACAACGCAGCCAGAATACCGATTGCCAGATGAAGGCCTGTACCTGTATCGCCAATCTGCGCGCCAGTGATCGTCGGCGGATTTTCCGGGAACCCGGTGGTAGCCATCGAGCCGCCCATAGCCTGTGCGATTGGCTCATAAGCCTTGTAAAGCGCGTATGGACCGGAGGAACCAAAGCCCTTCAGTGAAGCCAGGATGATGCCCGGGTTGATCTTGCTCAGGTTTTCGTAGGTGTAACCCAGTCTTTCCAGTACGCCAGGACCAAAATTTTCCATGATAACGTCGGATTTGCGAATCAGTTCCTCAAATACTTCCCGTCCGCCGGGGCTCTTCATGTTCACGGTGATGGAACGCTTGTTGCTGTTCAGCATCGTGAAATAAAGGCTGTCCTTGTTCGGGTCGTGACGCAGTTGTTGGCGAGTAATATCGCCGGTCGGCGGTTCGAACTTGATAACGTCTGCCCCCATCCATGCCAGCAGCTGCGAGGAAGTCGGCCCTGCCTGTACGTGCGTCATATCAATAACGCGTACCCCTGATAATGCTTTGCTACCCATTATATCTTTCTCCAATATTAATCGATGTTGCTTGCTACTTCGGTACGGTCAGCGCCCGGATTTGCATCGTCCGTCCGCCGCGCCTCATACCCGTACCAGGCTGCACGCCCAAAAACATAAAACACCCTGCAAGATATAATGTCCCTGTAACGCGCCCGAGGCGCTTACGCTTCACGCCCATGGATCACTCCGTGCGGCGTTCGCGTCCCTGATCGTCTGCCTGTATACCTATATAAGAGAGAGCGCATTCATCTTACGGTTTACAAGGCAAAAAATCAGCCGCTATCATAGCGGCTTCTGTTCCGATATATTCTTGACTCAAGTCAATTTTTCAGCTTCAAAGACTATAAAACTATTCTCAAAAGTTGCGCGATGACCATCCTGCTAACCACACTGAATGCCCGGTACGCGCACAGCTCCTTGGGCTTGCGTTACCTGCACGCCAATATGGGTGCGCTCGCCCCGCGCGTACGCATTCTGGAACTGGTTACCGGCGCCAGCCGTCATGTCGCGGCAGAGAAAATCCTGGCGCATCACCCGGCAATTATTGCGATGAGTGTTTATATATGGAACGTGGAAGAAAGCGCCAGATTGCTTTCTCTGCTAAGGGCGCTTTCACCACAGACACCGGTCATCCTTGGCGGACCGGAAATATCGCATGACCCCGAATCGCACCCTTTATCACACATGGCGGA
>JAISIS010000098.1 GCA_031261905.1 Burkholderiaceae bacterium | reverse complement strand
TTCTCCTGAAAAGGAAGGCATCGCGCTTCCCGCTGCTGCCGACAGGGTGCGGGTTTATGAGGCTGCCAGCGGTAAACTGCTGGGCACGGCACGGATAAGGGAAGGCGTGCTGGCCCCTGAGCGCCTCATCGCCGCAGCCGTTGAATAAAGGGCTGTACGGGCCTCCATTTCATGGCGTGATACAATCCGCTTCTTTCATAAGTACACACATATAAAGCATGATGCCACAAGCTGTCAGGGCCATTCGGAATGTCGCCATTATCGCGCATGTCGATCATGGCAAAACCACCCTCGTTGACCAGTTGCTCCATCAATCTGGCACCTTCCGCAAGAATCAGGCCGTCAGTGAACGCGTCATGGATTCCAATGATCTTGAGCGCGAGCGCGGGATTACCATCCTGGCAAAAAACTGTGCGGTGGAATATGAGGGCGTGAAAATCAACATTGTGGATACGCCCGGCCACGCCGATTTTGGCGGGGAGGTGGAACGCGTGCTGTCTATGGTGGACAGCGTACTGCTTCTGGTGGACGCGGTTGAAGGGCCGATGCCGCAAACGCGCTTCGTTACCCGGAAAGCGCTGGCACTGGGACTGAAGCCGATTGTGGTAGTAAACAAGATTGACCGTGATGGCGCGCGCCCGGAATGGGTGGTGAACGCGACCTTTGAATTATTCGACAAGCTGGGCGCGACAGAAGAGCAACTGGATTTTCCCGTGTTGTACGCTTCAGCCCTGAATGGCTATGCCGCCACAGACCCTGATGTGCGCTCCGGCACAATGCAGCCCCTGTTTGACGCGATCCTGGAATATGTGCCGGTGCGCCCGGCTGACCCGGATGGCCCGTTCCAGATGCAGATTTCTTCCCTGGATTTTTCCTCCTATGTCGGCAAAATCGGGATCGGGCGCATCAACCGGGGCAAGGTGCGCCCCTTGCAGGATGTGCTGGTGATGCATGGCCCGGATGCCGCGCCCATTCGCGCGCGCGTGAACCAGGTACTGCATTTTTCCGGGCTGGAAAGAGTCATCGCGGAAGAAGCGGTTGCGGGTGATATAGTGCTGATCAACGGCATAGACGAAATTAATATCGGCTCAACGATTTGCGCGGTAGAACAGCCGGAAGCCTTACCTATGCTTTCGGTTGACGAGCCGACCATGACCATGCATTTCATGGTGAACACATCTCCGTTTGCCGGGCGTGAAGGAAAGTTTGTAACCAGCCGCCAGTTGCGCGAACGGCTGGAAAGGGAACTGAAATCCAACGTGGCGCTGCGGGTAGCATTGACTGACGATGAAACCGTATTCGAGGTATCCGGTAGAGGCGAGTTGCACCTGACCATCCTTATTGAAAACATGCGGCGGGAAGGGTATGAATTTGCGGTATCGCGGCCCGCGGTGGTTTACCGGACGATCAACGGACAAAAACACGAACCGTATGAGTTGCTGACAGTAGATCTGGAAGAGGCGGGTCAGGGCGCGGTGATGGAAGAACTGGGCAGGCGGCGCGGTGAATTGCTGGATATGCAGTTGGACGGCAAGGGCCGGGTCAGGCTGGAGTACCGTATTCCGGCCAGAGGGTTGATCGGCTTCCAGAGTGAATATATGACATTAACGCGCGGCTCCGGCCTGATGAGCCATATCTTTGATGATTATTACCCTGTTGATGAAGAGCGGGGCGCCTTCACGGGGCGCAGGAACGGCGTGCTGGTGTCGCAGGAAGATGGCGCATCGGTTGCCTATGCACTGTGGAAACTGCAGGAGCGCGGGCGCATGTTCGTCAGCCACAACGACCCGGTGTATGAAGGCATGATTATCGGCATTCACTCGCGCGATAATGATCTGGTGGTCAACCCCGTCAAGGGAAAGCAGCTGACCAATATCCGCGCCTCCGGCACTGACGAAGCCGTGCGCCTGACGCCTCCGGTCCGGCTTTCGCTGGAGTATGCGGTGGAATTCATCAATGATGATGAACTGGTGGAAATCACACCGAAAAGCATCCGCTTCCGCAAGCGCTTTTTAAAGGAGCACGAGCGCAAAAAAGCGGCCCGCCAGCCTGAACGCTGACCCTTGACCACTTTATGACGAGACGATATGCCCTTTTGCTGATGACTCTGGTGCCGCTTTTGTGGAGCATGGCGGGCATATTTACCCGGCAACTGGCAATGGTCGGCAATGTGGAAATCGTTTTCTGGCGTAGCGCCTTCGCCGCCCTGTTTGTGGCGTTTGCCCTGCTGGCGTCCCCAAAGGCGCGTTTTGTGTCTGGTCTGCGCAACATGGGTTTACCGGGGCTTTTGTCAGCCCTCATGTGGGCGGTGGTTTTTACCTGTTTCATGCTGTCGCTGACGTTGACTACCGTAGCCAATACACTGCTGCTTAACGGGATTACACCGCTTCTGACAGCTTTTTTTGCCTGGCTTTTCCTGGGCCAGAAAACAGCGGCAAGAACCTGGTGCGCCATTGTGGTTGCCCTGGCAGGCGTGATCTGGATTTTTGCCGGAAATACGGGTGATGCCTTGCAGCAAACCCATCTGGCAGGTATGCTGTTTGCACTGGCGGTGCCTTTTGCCTATGCCGTTAATTTCATTATTTTCAGCAAGGCGGGAAAAACCATTGATATGATGCCTGCGGTGTTTCTGGGGGCTGCGCTATCATCTGTCGCCATGATTCCTTTGGCTTTTCCGCTGAAGGCATCTTTGCGGGATGTTGCCATACTGGGTTTTCTGGGCATTTTCCAGTTGGGTATTCCCTGCCTGTTGCTGGTGTATGTATCACGTTTCCTGTTCCCGGCGGAAATGGCGCTGATCGCCATGCTGGAAATTGTGCTTGGCCCCTTGTGGGTGTGGGTTGGTGTTGCTGAAGCGCCGTCAAAAGAAACGCTGATCGGCGGCGTTGTGGTGTTATTGAGCCTTTTGGCGCATGAAATCATCTCAATGCAACAACAGGGCGGCAAAAAAGATACAGGGAAATAATTGGGTAAAAAACAGTGGCTTATGGTTTATCAGGCCAGGAATTGACGCAATCCAGCCGATTTTTTTGCCGAATGCGCATTGCAGGTTCGCAGCGTAGTATATATCATTGTTTACCCGGATTTTCCTTTCGCACAAACCATTTGAGACTGGCTCTGGGGCGCGTGGCAGGAAGTATTTTGTGAATTTCAATATTTTTTAAAGGGGAGACTACGTGAATAAATCCGAACTCGTTGACTATATTGCAACGTCAGCAGATATTTCCAAGGCTGCCGCTACACGAGCACTGAATGCATTTACTGGCGCCGTTAAAGAAACACTCAAGAAAAATCAGAGTGTTACGCTGGTTGGCTTTGGCACATTCAGTGTAGGCAAACGCGCGGCACGTTCTGGTCGTAATCCGCGTACCGGTGAGACTATTAAAATAAAAGCCGCAAAAAATCCTAAATTTAAGGCTGGTAAAGCTTTAAAAGATGCGGTAAACTAATTGTTTTGCTGGCGTAGCAACACAACGCCATCAAGTTTGGCTGACTAAGGTTCAAGGGGGTGCTTAGCTCAGTTGGTAGAGCGGCGCCCTTACAAGGCGTAGGTCGGGAGTTCGAGCCTCTCAGCACCCACCAAGCAGTCAAACTGTGCAGTTTTTGGAGTGGTAGTTCAGTTGGTTAGAATACCGGCCTGTCACGCCGGGGGTCGCGGGTTCGAGCCCCGTCCACTCCGCCAAACTGGAAAAAGGCGAACGCAAGTTCGCCTTTTTTTATATCTTTCCTGTAGTATTGTTTGTCTTAATTCTGCCGCTACGGATAAATCATCATGTTAGAGTGGATTCGCAGTAACAAGCTCATGACCCAGATTATTCTGCTGGTCTTTATCGTGCCTTCCTTCATATTCTTTGGCGTCCAGGG
>JAISIS010000087.1 GCA_031261905.1 Burkholderiaceae bacterium | reverse complement strand
ACCCGAATGACGCGCCTCTTTCGCACACCAGGAAATTATCTTCCGGTAGCCCGGCTTCCCTGGCCGCCTCGCGGGCCTTGTTCACCACATTCAGCATATCGTCCGGCGCGAGAAACTGCCCTTTCTTGATATTCACCGGCTTACCGCTTTTCGCGCAAGCCTGGATAAAATCCGTTTGCCTGCACAGGAAAGCCGGCGTCTGAATCACATCCACTACCTGCGCGGCAGGCTCGATCTCCTCTTCCGTATGCACATCCGTAATAACAGGCACGCCAAAGTTTTTTTTCACTTCCTCCAGTATTTCAAGCCCCTTCTCAATGCCAGGCCCGCGAAAGGAAGCCGAAGAGGAACGGTTTGCCTTGTCGTAGGAGGATTTGTAGATAAACGGAATGCCGAGGCGTTGCGTGATTTCCGTCAGGCGGCCTGCGGTATCTATCGCCAGTTGGCGCGATTCGATAACGCATGGTCCCGCAATGAGGAAGAAGGGCTTGTCCAGCCCCGTATCAAAGCCGCAGAGTTTCATACTGCCCTTTCTGTCTGTTCCGGCTGCCTGGCCGGTTGTTGCTGCTGCCGCCCGGCTTTGTGCTTCAAGGCCGCCTGGATAAAGGCGGTAAAGAGCGGATGACCTTCGCGCGGCGTGGATTTGAATTCCGGATGGTACTGAACGCCAATGTACCAGGGATGCGCGTGTTTGCCTTCCCTGGGCAACTCCATGATTTCGCAGAGGTTTTCGTTGGGTGTGCAGGCGGAAACAATCAGCCCGGCCTCCTTGATGCGCTCAATATAATGATTATTGGCCTCGTAACGGTGACGATGACGCTCCGTTACCACATTGCCATAAATTTCAGCCGCCAGAGTACCTGGCAGGATGGCGCAGGTTTGCGCGCCCAGGCGCATGGTGCCGCCCAGATCGGAATCTGTATCCCGCTGCTCGATCTTGCCATCCTGATTGCGCCACTCGGTAATCAGCGCCACCACCGGCTGATCGGTATCCGGCGCAAATTCGGTGGAGTTGGCGTTTTTGAGGCCCACGACATTCCGGGCAAATTCAATCAGCGCCACCTGCATACCCAGGCAGATGCCCAGGTACGGAATCCTGTGCTCACGCGCATACTGCGCCGCCAGTATCTTGCCTTCCACACCGCGCGAACCAAAACCGCCCGGCACCAGGATGGCGTCATACTTGCCCAGATCAACCGACCCCTGCTTTTCAATCTCCTCGGAATCAATAAAGTCAATATTGACCCGGCTCCGGGTATGGATACCGGCATGGCGCAGGGCTTCGATCAGGGATTTATATGATTCCGTAAGGTCAACATACTTGCCCACCATGCAGATGGACACTTCCTTCTCAGGGTGGTCAAGCGCATAAACCAGATCATTCCATGCCGTCAGGTCCGCTGGAGGCGGCGAAAGATCCAGCTCCCGGCAAATAATGGCATCCAGCCCCTGCCCGTGCAGGAGTGCAGGAATTTTATAAATCGTATCCACATCCCATACCGAAATAACCGCCTCTTCCGGCACATTGGAGAAGAGCGATATCTTGGCGCGCTCGTCTTCAGGAATCGGCCTGTCCGCCCTGCACAGGAGCGCGTGCGGCGAAATACCGATCTCGCGCAGCTTTTGCACACTGTGCTGGGTAGGCTTGGTCTTGAGTTCGCCCGCCGAGGCGATAAATGGAACCAGCGTGAGATGGATAAAGGCCGCCATATTCCGGCCCGCACGCAGGCTCAGTTGCCTGGCCGCCTCCAGGAACGGCAGCGACTCAATATCACCAACCGTACCGCCAATCTCCACAATCGCCACATCATTACCTTCCGCGCCACGGTAAATGAAGCTCTGAATTTCGTTGGTAATGTGCGGGATCACCTGAACAGTTTTACCCAGGTACTCGCCCCGCCTCTCCTTGCGGATAACGGATTCATAAATCTGGCCTGTGGTGAAGTTGTTGATCTTGCGCATCTTTGTAGAGATAAAGCGCTCGTAATGCCCAAGATCAAGGTCGGTTTCCGCACCATCATCAGTCACAAATACCTCACCGTGCTGGAAGGGACTCATGGTGCCGGGATCCACATTAATATAAGGATCCAGCTTGAGCATGGTGACTTTAAGACCGCGCGATTCCAGGATGGCGGCAAGAGATGCGGCGGCAATCCCTTTGCCAAGGGATGAAACAACGCCACCCGTTACAAATACAAATTTTGTCATCGCAAATGAGGGCCGATTGAAATACAAATTATAACGCATCCTCAGCCATTCGGCGGCAAGCATTTAACAAGCGCCAACCTCAAGCTGCCTGCACCACCCCGGATCAGACGCCTTCCTTCTTCTATAGTGTGCGTTAATTCCAATGCGTTGATTTTAAACACAAAATTTGTGTTGCAAATTTGGCAATTTTTAAAATTACCGCTTAACGAGGCTAAAAAACCACGTTAACTGCCAAAATCGACAAAATTTTGTCGATTTTGCGAGTTATCGAGGCCATTTTTTGCCAATAACTCCGGGGACGTGAATTTTTTGGGCTTCCGGAAACGAGGCGGAAAAGGCATCCGAGGCTAGAAGAAAATGACAAGTTTGTTGTCAAAATATTTCATTGGTTGCAAATGGCTGCATTTTGGAGTAAGTTACTACCATACCGATAGCAAAGGAATAACTATGTCAGTTGCGCTAAAACTTTCTGATGAGTTGATTGAGCTTGCGAGGCCGCACGCCACGGCGGAGCATCGTTCTATCACGAAGCAAATTGAATATTGGGCACGTTTAGGCAAAGCCTGTGAGGACAATCCGGATTTGCCCTTGCCCTTCATCAAGGAAACTCTGCTTGCCGTTGCGGAGGCCAACGCAGGCCAACTTTCTGAATACCAGCCTGGCGCATGACGGGAATGAAAATTCTCATTGCGCCTTCATTTGACCGCTCGCTCAAGAAACTGCACGCAAGGGACAAGGAAACCGTTGACCGCGCGATCCGGGAAATCGCTTCATCACCATTGATTGGCCAGGAAAAGAAAGGTGATCTGGCAGGCGTGTTTGTTCATAAATTCAAGGTGAACAAACAGGAAGTGTTACTGGCTTACCGCTTGCATCCGGGCAAAAATAACCCACAGGAACTGGTTTTACTCAGCTTGGGTTCGCATGAGAACTTCTATACCGCGCTCAAGCGTTAAATCATTTTTGCGCATCATGTAGGCCGAACTTGCCATTATTTCCTATCTCACCATGCTGGATTTTCTTTTCTTCTGCTTATTTGGGTAATCCCAAATGTACTTTTATGGCATCCTCAACCGCCTGCATATCTGCTTTTGATAGTGCTCCGGCTTGTGCGCCAAGGCGTACCTTATCAGCCGTCATGATCTGGTCCGCCATCGCCTTGCTGCTTTGCCCGCCAAGCGTCACGAGTGTTTCTCCAGGATAAATGCGGTCGGTATTGCTGGTAAGCGGAACAACCACTACCCGCTCCAGATTCCTGTTGGCTGCATCATTGCTTACAATGACAGCGGGACGCCTTTTTTTAATTTCACTTCCGACAGCAGGGTCAAACGTCACCCACCATACCTCACCGCGACGCATCAGACATATCCCTAATAAGCGCGTTACCCCATTCTGCCGCCTCGGCCTCTCGCGCCTTATCAGCCGCCATTGCGCGATAACCATCATCCAGGCTGCTGTCCAGTACATGCGGACGCAGCAAGTCTTCAATAAACTGGCTCATTTTCCGCCTGCCAACCCGCCTGTAAAGCCCTTCATACACTGCCTCATCCAGTGTGATTGTCATCTTTTTATGCATAACAAACCTCTATATATGTAATACGTATTACTATTATACTACGTTATAGAGCTATGCCTGCCATATAGTCAGCCCGATTGATGGGCGGCTTGAGGTTGGCGCAATGTCAACATCAATAAACCCCCAACCCATTCCCTCAATCACCCAAGGGACGCAAGGAAATCAGCCGGATGGATTATCCTGCAGTTGGCAATGGCGCCTTGCAGGGCCAGGATATCTTCATCGCCGGAAACCAGCGCATCCGCACCCGATTGCCGGGCAAGGTGGATAAATACGGCATCCTGCGCATCACGGAGTCCATCAATATGCCCATCGGCCCCAACCACGGGCCAGGTTTCAAGAAAAGGCAGAATATCCTCCAGCAATTGCCCGATCTCATTTCGGGATAGCCTGAATTTAGGGTAAGCCAGCACCCGCACCAGTTCACTTACCGTTTCCTTGCAACCTACAGGAACAAAGCGGAATGCCTGCCAGTGCCGCCTGAGCGCAGAAAGACGGGAATGGTTAAAAACCAGTGCCGAGACAAGGCAATTTGTATCCAGCACCACACGCAATGGATTCATTTAGCCTTTCCTGGAAAACGCGATGGCATCCTCAATATCACTTTCCGTAATGCCCAGGCTTTGCAGCTTTTGCCTGACCTTTTCACCGGCATTAAGCCTGACAGGCGTCAGGACTATCTTGCCATCGTCCGTCTGCACATCAAAATACGTCACCTCCCCAATTTGCTGAAGGATCGCCTTTGGCAACGTCAACTGATTCTTGCTGGTAAGTTTGGCTAACATGGCAATTCCAAAAGTAAGGATTCCTTATTATCTGATTATAAGGATACATATCAAAATGTCAAATCAGGATCGCGCCAGATTACCCCCTTACCGCCCATACCAATAGCGCGCGTGTTCCTTGCGCCATTCGCTTGCCTTCACGCCATCGCCAAAGCGCACGATTACCGCGCCTGCCTCATCTGTCCTCACACGGGTTGCGCCCAGCATACCGTAGCGCTTATACACGGCGGAATGGGGATGCCCGTAGCGGTTGCGGTATCCCGCCTGGAAAATGGCAAGGGAAGGCGCAACCGCCTCAAGGAAAGGCTGTGAAGAAGAGCTTTTGCTGCCGTGATGCGGGGCCAGCAGGATATCGGCCTTTAGCCTTTCAGGCATCCGTGCAAGCAAATCCGCCTCTTCCCTGATGCCGATATCACCCGGCAGGATCATACTGTGCCTGCCTGCCGTGATTTTAAGGACACAGCTTGCCGCGTTGGCGTGCTTTTTATCCTTGGCCGCCATCAACCCTGCCTCAGTAGGGCCAAGCATTTCAAAGGAAACGCCATCCCACTCCCAGGCCAGCCCTTCCAGGCAGATGTCATGCCTCTTTGCAAGCGCCAATAGAGGATCGTCCGGCTTAAGCGGGGAATAGACATGTCTGACCGGAATATCAGGGTACGCAAGCAGCGAAGCCGCCCCACCGGCGTGATCCTTGTCGCCGTGGGAAATGACAACGGCATCCAGCGCATCAATCCCGCGCGCGTTCAGGTACGGGATGATCACCCTGGTTCCCGCATCCGCCCGGGGCGAGTAAGCCGGGCCGGTATCATACAGCATGCGATGATGGCGCGTTTCCACCAGCACCGCACTGCCCTGCCCTGTATCCAGCGCAATGGCCTGCGCCTCACCCTCCGGCGGGTGCGCGGGCACAGCCAGCAAGAGCGGAAACCAGCATGGCAACCCCAGCCATCTGGCTGGCCATCCACGCGGCGCCAGCATCCATAAAGTGCCGAGCAAGGCCACAAAAAAGCACCATGCCGAAGGCAGAGGCGCATTCCACACCGCAAAAGAAAATGCGCCAAGCCAATTCAGGAAAGCCGCCAGCACTTCCACCAGCCAGTGCGCCGCGCCAAGCAGCCAGCGCGCCAGAAAGGATGGCATCACACCGCCCACCAGCGCCATCGGCGTCACCACCATGCCGACCAGTGGTATGGCAATGGCGTTCGCCAGCGGGCTGATCAGCGAGATGCGCCCGAAGAAAAGCAGGGTCAGCGGCACCAGTCCCAAAGTAATGGCAAGCTGTGTCCGTGCAGCCGCCAGCATGGCCTGACGCCAGCGCGCGGACTTTCCGGCATCCGGCGGCAGGCGGTTTTTCCGGCCCACTGTAATATAAAGGATAATGCCAACCGCGCCGAATGACAGCCAGAAGCCGGGCGACAGCACTGCCCAGGGATCAACCAGCAGCACCACTCCCAGCGCGGCGCAAAGGATTGGCGATACACGCGTAACGCGCCCCATCCAGAGCGCGGCGGCAACAATCAGCAGCATATAAAGCGTGCGTTGTGCAGGCAGGCCGAATCCGGCAAGCAGCACATACCCGCACGCCATAAGCGCGCCCGCCAGCGCCGCCACTTTCCGGGCGGGCAATAAAAGCGGCAGCGCCAGCCCTGTAAAAAAGGAGTGCCGCCACAGAAAGGCGACGAAAGCGGCAAACATACCGGATATCAGGGTAATATGCAGCCCGGAAATGGATACCAGATGGGAAATGCCGGTACAATTGAAAAGATCCCAGTCACTGGCATCTATCCCCTGCTGGTCGCCCATGACCAGCGCGACAATCACACCCGCGTAACGCGCATCCGGCAAGGCGGCCCGGATATGTTCCCGCAAATGGCTCCTGGCGCGATTGACCACATTGCAGGGTGTCGGCACAAAATTATCCAGCATACGGTTTTTGACATCGGCCTTCCCATCGTAGCGCACATAGCCGGTAGCCCGGATACCCTGCTTGAGCAGCCAAACTTCGTAATCAAAGCCATCAGGATTGACATTGCCATGAGGACGCCTTAGCCGGACATTGAGCTGCCAGCGCGATCCCGGCTGCACATCAGGCACGGGAGGCGCGTTTTCAGGCTGGAAAGCCGCATTCCAGCTCAACAGGATGCGGGGCGGAACAATAATATAATTTTCATTAAATTTCGATTGCTCAACCTTGAATATAAACGATTTATTCTGATCGTATAATTTTGGCAAACTGTGGATGGTGCCCGTAATGATGATGTCTTTGCCTTCCAGTTCACGCGGCAATTCATCAGAGAGGTAATACAACGCGAAGGCTGCGGCCCAGAAAAAACCGAACAGGAAACCACCCGCCAAACGAAGCGCCAGCCGCGCTTTTTGCCCTGCCCTCGCGATTTTCATCCGGGAAGGTACGCACAGCATGGCAAT
>JAISIS010000066.1 GCA_031261905.1 Burkholderiaceae bacterium | reverse complement strand
CTGGAGCGGGGTTTCCGGACAGTGGATATCTACGAACCGGGCCTTAAGCGGGTAAGCACCAGCGAAATGGGTGACGCGGTTGTAGCGGCGCTTTGATGGACACAGTCAGTAGTACTCCTGGGATAGAGGCAATGAAAATGAAACGGGTAGCTTTTGTCGGCTGGCGCGGAATGGTGGGTTCTGTGCTGATGCAGCGTATGCAGGAAGAAGGGGATTTCGCGCAGATTGAACCGCTGTTCTTCACAACTTCTAATCCGGGTGGGGCGGCGCCCGCACAGGCGAAAAACGAAACGCTGCTGAAAGACGCTTTTGATATTGACGCGCTGAAACAGTGCGAAATCATCATCACCTGCCAGGGTGGGGATTACACTGGTGAGGTGTACCCGAAGCTGCGCACCGCCGGGTGGGATGGTTACTGGATTGACGCGGCTTCACGGTTGCGTATGAACGATGATGCGCTGATTGTGCTGGATCCGGTTAACGCGAAGGTGATCCGGCGCGGGCTGGCCGCAGGCGTTAAAAATTTCATCGGCGGCAACTGTACGGTTTCCTGCATGCTGATGGGGCTGGGCGGGCTGTTTGAGCAGGATCTGGTTGAATGGATGTCCTCCATGACATATCAGGCGGCCTCGGGAGGAGGCGCGCAGCATATGCGCGAATTGCTGACCCAGTTTGGCCTGATCCATGCGGAAGTGGCGGCATTGCTTGATGACCCGGCATCAGCCATTCTTGAGATCGACCGCATGGTACTGCAAAAGCAGGAAGGGATGACTCCGGAAGAAACACGTCAGTTTGGTGGTGTGCCATTGGCCGGCAACCTGATTCCCTGGATTGATACCGATCTGGGTAATGGCATGTCGCGCGAGGAGTGGAAGGGCAAGGCGGAAACCAACAAGATTTTGGGACGCACCGATTCGGACATTATTTCTGTTGACGGGTTGTGTGTCCGTATAGGTGCAATGCGCTGCCATTCACAGGCATTGACCATCAAGCTTAAAAAAGATGTACCGCTGGATGAGATCAACGACATCATTGCTTCCTATAACCCGTGGGTAAAGGTGATACCGAATACCCGTGAGGCGTCCATGCACGGACTGACGCCAGCTTCTGTAACGGGGCGGCTTGATATCCCGGTAGGCCGCTTGCGCAAGATGGAAATGGGTAACAAGTATCTTGCCGCCTTCACGGTTGGTGACCAGCTTTTGTGGGGCGCCGCCGAACCCTTGAGGCGGATGCTGCGCATTATTCTGGAAACATCGGTCTGACGCGAAAGCCCGTATCCTGATGCCGATCCGACATGACAACATGATAACCTCCTGAGTCTAAAGATGGGTGCGGCGCGTTTTTTATAAATGGGCAATAAAAACAATGGCTTGTACCCCCCCCCTCTCTCTTCATTCCAGTACCATTTCCGATGTCCGGTCATCCGATGTTGCGCTGTCATACCGTCCTGATATAGATGGTTTAAGGGCGATTGCGGTTTTAGCTGTTATAGCGTTTCATGCGTTTCCTGCCAAAGTCAAAGGCGGATTTGTCGGGGTTGACATCTTTTTTGTCATTTCCGGCTACCTGATTTCTTCCATTCTGTTTACGGGGCTGGAAAAGGGAACGTTCTCTTTTATCCAGTTTTACGCGCGTCGGATACGGCGCATTTATCCCACGTTGCTCGTGGTGTTTATCGCTTGCCTGGTTTTTGGCGGCTTTATCCTGTTGCCGGACGAATATCAGCAATTGGGTAAACACACAGTCGGCGGGGCAGGATTTATCGCCAATTTTGTGCTGTGGTGGGAAAGCGGCTACTTTGATTCCGCCAGCGAACTCAAGCCTTTGCTGCACTTGTGGAGTTTGGGGATAGAAGAGCAGTTTTATATTGTGTGGCCCTTTTTGCTGTGGGTGGGATGGAAAGGGCGCTGGAACCTGCGCCGGCTGGTCATCGGGCTGGGGCTTGTTTCTTTGATCTGGAATGTGGCGATCTGCGTGAGGCATCCGGTGATGGATTTTTACTCGCCGATGACGCGGATATGGGAATTGCTGGCAGGCGCGTTGCTGGCGCACGGGATGCTTTATCCCTCGCAATAAGAGCTGAGTTCATTGTCGGGTATGTTCAATTGGTGGGGGACTGTTTTCCGGCAAGTGACGGCGGCGTCTGAAAAGTGTGTTGCCGTCAGGGGGAACGCGTTGTCAGCCTGTGGGGTGGTGTTGATTGTCGGCGCGGTATTCGGGTTCAAAGCCAAATGGCTCTTTCCCGGCGGCTGGGCGCTGATTCCGGTGTTGGGTGCGGTATGCCTGATTGCGGCAGGGCCGGATGCCTGGATTAACCGAAAGTTGCTGTCGAACAAGGTGCTGGTCTGGATCGGGCTGGTCAGCTATCCGCTGTATTTGTGGCACTGGCCCCTGTTGTCTTTCGCACGGATTATCGCAGGGGACAGGCCGACCATCAAATGGCGTCTGCTTTGTGTTGTCGCGGCCTTTGTGCTGTCCGCGTTGACATACTATGCGGTAGAGCGTCCTTTGCGCTTTGGCGGCTATGCCAACCGTAAAACCATCGGCTTGTTTTTCATGATGCTTCTCCTGGGAACGGCAGGGCTTGTCATTGATTGGCGCCAGGGCTTTCCCGCGCGCATGAAAGCGGAAATGCTGGAGAGGGTGATGCTGGAGCCCAAGGGCGCGGCGCCGGTGACCGTGGTTACCGGGATGCAAAAAATGCCGTATGACGCTTATTTTTATTGGCAACGGGAAGTGAATGCCGATCATCCGACAACCTTGTTTATCGGCGACTCCAATATGGAACAATATATGCCGAGAATCCTGCATCTGGCGGACACGAATCCAGAGAGCGCCAATATCATGTTGATGTGGCACGGTGGTTGTGTTCCCTTATCTGGGATGGAATACAAAAAAGAGGGTGCTATCGCAAGCAATTATGCCGGGAAGGCGCTTGCATTGGCGAAGCAAAGATCTGATATTACGCGAGTTGTGATCGCGGCAGATTGGTATATTTACATTCATGGAAGAGGCTACGGCAAAATTCGGTTTCGCGCAAAGGATGGCGGCCTTACGGTGTTGGCAAACTGGTTAGCTGACGATATCCGGAAATTTACCGAATTGGGGAAAACGGTGTTT
>JAISIS010000174.1 GCA_031261905.1 Burkholderiaceae bacterium | reverse complement strand
CTGACCAGGCGGAAGCTGGAATGGGCATCCCCTTCAAAATAAAGCACCGTATCCACAATATGTTCCAGCACACGTGGCCCCGCCAGCGCTCCTTCCTTGGTCACATGGCCGACAAGTATTACGGCTGTACCGGCCTGTTTTGCCGTACGCGTCAGATGGGCGGCTGTTTCCCGCACCTGCGCCACCGAGCCGGGCGCGGATGTCAGGGCATCGGAATACAGGGTCTGGATGGAATCAATAACGGCTATTTCAGGCTTCCGGGCGGCAAGGGTGGCAAGTATTGTCTCCAGGCGTATCTCGGCCTGAAGCTGCAAATCACGTGTTTGCAGGGCCAGGCGTTTTGCGCGAAGCGCGATCTGGGCGGCTGATTCCTCGCCGCTGATATACAGCACGCGATGACGCGTTGCCAGGCTGGCCAGCGCCTGCAACAGCAGCGTAGATTTCCCGATACCCGGGTCGCCGCCAATCAGCACCACACCACCCGGCACCAGCCCGCCACCCAGCACACGGTCAAATTCGCTGATGCCTGTAACGATGCGCGGCACATCTTCCGCCGCTCTATCGGCCAGGTTCCTGACCGGTGCGGATTCCGTCAACCCCTTATGCTGTGCGGCATAACGGTTTGCCGCCTTCTCAACCAGCGTTTCAACCAGGGTATTCCATTGCCCGCAAGCAGCGCACTGCCCGGCCCACCGGCTGCTGACGCCTCCGCACTCGGTACAGGTAAACTGCGTTTTGGCCTTTGCCATCAGCGTTCCACAATATGGGGGCGCATGGAAAGCGCGCACATCAGCTCATAGCCTACCGTCCCCGCCGCCTCGGCAACTTCATCTATCGGCAGTCCTTCTCCCCACAGCACGATAGTACTGTCGTAACCGGCCTGCGGGATCGGCGTCAGATCAATCGTTATCATGTCCATCGAGACCCGTCCCACCAGACGCGTCCTGACGCCATCCACCAGAATGGGCGTCCCTTCAGGCGCGCTGCGCGGGTAACCATCCGCATAACCGCAGGCAACTACCCCTATGCGCATCGGATGCGGCGCGACAAAGGTGCTGCCGTAGCCTATGGCCTCCCCTTCTGCGACATCCAGTATCTGGATCAGACCGGATGTCAGCGTCATTGCAGGTCTTAACCCGAATTCTTCCGCCGTCCTGCCGCCTGGAGTACCACCATACAGCATGATGCCGGGACGCACCCAGTTTGAGAAGACTTCAGGATGCAGCAACACCGTTGCGGAATTGGAGAGGTTGCGCGATGCGTCAAGCCCCCTGGCTCCTTCCTCAAAACGGCGCATCTGCTCCGATACCGGAAGGCGCTGATGGGCCAATACCTCGGCATTGGCCATATGCGTCATCAGCGATATGGATTGCACCGACTGCAAGGCTTTCAGGCGATCATAGGCGGCGCGGAAATCCTTTGGGTGAAAGCCCAGGCGGTTCATCCCCGTATTCATTTTCAGGTGTACTTTCAGGCGCGGCGCGCCCACCTTCGTTTCCAGCATCGCCAGTTGCTCTTCGGAATGCACGGCAAAGTCCAGATCATAGTGCGCGATTATGGGCAATTCATGTTCGCTGAAAAAGCCTTCCAGCAGCAAGAGCGGTTTCCTGTAACCCAGGTCGCGCAAGTGGACCGCCGCCTCAATCTCGGTCAGCGCATATCCATCCGCGTCAATAAAGGCCCTGACGCTGCGCTCCAGACCGTGGCCATACCCATTGGCCTTGATAACCGCCCAGATGCTGGAACGGGGCGCATTCAGGCGGACAACAGAAAGATTGTGCTGCATGGCAGCAATATCAATGTAGGCAACTAGCGGTCTGGACATGGTTCTTGTTTTCTTCGCCGGACGTCCGGGTGTAAGCGGATATGATGAAAGTGACAGTGCTTTATCATTGTACTCCAGCCACCGGAAAAATCCCTTGTCTTTTCCGGGAAAAACTTGGCCTACGCAGGCGTTCATGTGTTATAAATGCAGCAGCCTTTAATCCTTAAATCTCTCACAATTTCATGAAGCGCGGTTTCTACACCATTCTGGCGGCACAGTTCTTTTCCTCGCTCGCCGACAATGCCCTCCTGTTTGTTGCTATTGCCCTCCTGGCCGAAATGAATTCTCCCGGCTGGATGACGCCCGCCCTGCGGGAAGTGTTTGTCATCTCCTATGTCGGGCTGGCCGCATTTGTCGGCGCGTTTGCGGATTCATTCCCGAAAGGGCGCGTCATGTTCATGACGAACGCCATCAAGATATTTGGCTGCCTGCTGGTCTTTGTCGGCGTCCATCCCCTGCTGGCCTACTCTGTTGTCGGTTTTGGCGCAGCGGCATACTCTCCCGCCAAGTACGGCATCCTCACCGAGTTGCTCCCGGCGGAAGACCTGGTAATGGCAAACGGCTGGATGGAAGGCCTGACGGTAGGCTCCATCATCATGGGCACCGTCATGGGTGGCGCGCTTATCAACGCAGGCGTTTCCAAATGGCTCCTGTCGCATATCTTCACATTCATCCATTCCCCATCGATCGCCGCGCTCACCATCATTGTGATCACCTATGCCATAGCTGCCGCCTTCAATTTAGGGATACCGGATACCGGCGCGCGATATGAAAAGCAGCCAACCAACCCGATCCTGCTGTTCAAGGGCTTCTGGCACAGCTTTACCACGCTCTGGAAAGACAAGCTGGGCCAGATATCCCTGGCGGTAACCACCCTCTTCTGGGGCGCGGGCGCTACCCTGCAATTTATCGTGCTGAAATGGGCCGCCGACGCGCTGGGCCTGACGCTGGACAAGGCCGCCTTCCTGCAGGGCGTGTTCGCCATCGGCGTGACCATAGGCGCGGTTGCCGCAGCACGCTTCGTGCCGCTCAGGAAATCGCTTAACGTCATGTGGCTCGGCATGGTAATGGGCCTGGTCGTGATCGCCATGACCTTTGTCAGCACCCTCTGGCTGGCCTATCCGCTCCTGATCCTCATCGGGGCGCTGGCGGGCTTCTTCGTAGTGCCGATGAATGCCCTGCTCCAGCATCGCGGCCATGTGCTGCTTTCTGCAGGCCATTCCATAGCGGTACAGAACTTTAACGAGAATATCTCTATCCTGGTGATGCTGATGGTCTATGGCTTCATGATCATGCTGGACCTTAATATCCATACCATCATCATTATTTTCGGCATCTTCGTTGCGGCAGCCATGTATTTCTTCATGCGCTGGCACGCCGCCAACCAGAAGATCCAGGATTCATTGCACCTGATCGGCGAACACAAGTCACACTGACGAAGGTTTGCCGCAACACACGGGAGGGCGTCATGCCTGGGTACGGCAAGCGGCAATTGCTCAATTGGCCTGTCCTGGCCGTGGTGCTGCTGGTTCACGCCGCGCTGATGGCATGGCTGCTGCAAGGCAAATCCCCGCCTTCCGCTGCCG
>JAISIS010000135.1 GCA_031261905.1 Burkholderiaceae bacterium | reverse complement strand
TGCGCCAGATGTTGACGGTGGGATAGCCCCCGGCACAAGCGCATCCGTATGCCACAAGAAAAACCCCGCCGACTTGCACCGGCGGGGTTTTAACGCATAATCCTTACGCTCAGGCTATTTCAATATTTGACGCCTGCTTGCCTTTCGGACCGGTGTTGATTTCAAACGTTACGCGCTGGTTTTCTTTCAACGACTTGAAACCATCGGCCTTGATTGCGGAAAAGTGCGCAAACACATCCTCCCCCCCTTCGTCCGGCGTAATAAAACCAAAACCTTTTGCATCATTGAACCACTTTACAGTACCCGTTGCCATTACTTAATCCTATTCCAGTTAACCCAGGTTTACCCACCACGTTTATTGCCCCAAGAAACATATGAAAGCCTGAGCGGTCTTTAACTATGGCCTTGCGTTAGCAATGAATCATTCTAGCAAAGAAAAATCGCCTGCGGCTATATTTTTGCGGGGAAATGCGCGAGGGTAGCGGTTACAATCCCCATTGGCCCGTGTTGATTTTTTCCAGCCAGAAAGCGCCTATGATGGTTTTTGCATCCGTCACGCGACCGGATTTTACCCAATCCAGCAATTCCGGAAGGGTAGCGGAAAAGGTTTCGATAAATTCTTCCGCGTCCGGATGGTCTGCACCGGGCCGCAAACCTCTGGCCAGATAGAGGTAAAGCGACTCGTCCGAGTAGCCGATGGCGTTGTTTACCGTGCAGATAAAATGCCACTCCGATGCGGTATAGCCGGTTTCTTCCGTAAGCTCGCGCCGGGCGCAATCCAGCGGCTCTTCTCCGGCATCCAGCTTGCCCGCCGGGAACTCCAGAAATGTCCGCCCCAGAGGATAGCGGAACTGGCGCTCCAGGATCAGGCGTCCATCGTCCAGCATGGGTAAAATCACCACCGCGCCGGGATGGCGGATATATTCGCGCAAAGAGGTGTTGTTGTCCGGCAGGCGAACCTTGTCGCGCCAGACGTCAAAAAACAGGCCCTTGTGCATGATCCGGCTTTCCAGCCGCTCTTCCGTCAGATGGTCGTCAGACGGGATTATGGATTGGTCTGAAGGTTTCATTTTTGGCTTTCCGGATTAAACGCTTTCAGAATATTACCGCTTTCTTTGGGAACACTGAAGAAATCGGCTAGACTATTCTTTTATGCCTTTCCGGATTCCCATGACGCAAGCTCCTCTGGCGGAGCGTCTTCGCCCCGTTTCCATTGACGATATGGTAGGCCAGCAGCATTTGCTGGGGCCGGGCAAACCCCTGCGTCTGGCGTTTGAGTCCGGCGAGCCGCACTCCATGATTCTGTGGGGGCCGCCCGGTGTGGGGAAAACCACCTTCGCCCGTCTGATGGCGGATGGATTCAATGCCGAGTTTATCGCGCTTTCGGCAGTGCTTTCCGGTGTCAAGGATATACGCGAGGCGGTGGAACGCGCGGAATTTACCCGCAGCCAGTCCGGCAGGCGCACCATTTTGTTTGTGGATGAGGTACACCGCTTTAACAAAAGCCAGCAGGACGCTTTTTTGCCGTATGTGGAAAGCGGGCTTTTCACTTTTATCGGCGCGACAACCGAAAACCCTTCTTTTGAGGTCAATAACGCATTGCTCTCCCGCGCAACGGTTTATGTGCTTCATCCGCTGGAGGAAAGCGATCTGCTGATCTTGTTGAACCGCGCGTTTGAGCGCGAACTGAAGCCGCTGGGCATTACGCCCGAAGCTGCTGGAATGCTGGTTTCCGGCGTGGATGGTGATGCACGCCGTCTGCTGAACACACTGGAAATTGCCGCGCAGGCGGCAGGTGTGAAAGGAAAGACGGAAATTGACGCCGATCTGCTGCGCGAAACGCTGGGCGACAGGATCAGGCGTTTTGATCAGGGCGGCGATTATTTTTATGACCAGATTTCCGCACTGCACAAATCGGTGCGCGGCTCCAATCCGGATGCCTCACTGTACTGGTTTACCCGGATGCTGGATGGCGGCGCAGACCCGCGCTATCTGGCAAGGCGGATTATCCGCATGGCGACAGAAGATGTCGGCCTGGCGGACCCGCGTGCGCTCCGGCTCGCGCTGGATGCGGCTGAAACCTATGAGAGGCTGGGATCGCCGGAAGGCGAACTGGCGCTGGCGGAAGCCGTGATTTATCTGGCCTGCGCCGCAAAATCCAACGCGGTTTATATGGCTTATAACGCAGCCCGCGCCTTTGTCGCCAAAGACAAGACCCGGCCTGTACCGGAACATCTCCGGAACGCGCCAACCCGCCTGATGAAAGAACTGGGCTATGGAAAGCTCTATCGCTATGCGCACGATGAGCCTGAGGCTTTTGCGGCAGGCGAGACTTATCTGCCTGAGGGGATGCCCGAACCACGCTGGTATCGCCCCACACCGCGCGGGCTGGAAAGCCGTATCGGGGAGAAACTGGCCTGGCTGGCCGAGCTTGACAAGAAGGCCGGTAAAACCTGAAGCGCCAATAAGAAAGGTTCGGCGAACCGAACCTTTCTTGCGGCAAGGATCGTTTAAATCACACCCTGTGCCAGCATGGCGTCAGCCACCTTGACAAAGCCCGCGATGTTCGCGCCATTCACATAGCTGATGGTGCCATCAGAACGTTCGCCATATTCCACACAGGCGCTGTGAATGTTTTTCATGATGTTGTTCAGGTTGCGGTCAACTTCTTCACGCGTCCAGGACAAGCGTTGCGAGTTCTGCGACATTTCCAGGCCGGATGTTGCCACGCCACCCGCATTGCTGGCCTTGCCAGGAGCGTACAGGATGCGCGCATCTTCAAACACCTTGACGGCGCCCAGCGTGGAAGGCATGTTGGCGCCTTCGCCCACGCTGACCAGGCCATTCTTTACCAGGGTCTTCGCATCTTTTTCATTCAGCTCATTTTCAGTCGCGCAAGGCAGGGCAATCTGCACCGGCACTTCCCACGGCGTCACTTTTGCGATGAATTTCGCGCCAACTTTGGCTGCGTATTCCTTGCAGCGTCCGTACTGTACATTCTTGATTTCCATCAGAATAGCAAGTTTTTCCGGAGTAAAGCCCGCTTCGTCCACCACCGTGCCGCCGGAATCGGAGCATGTAATGACCTTCGCGCCCATCTGCATACATTTTTCAATGGCATACTGCGCGACATTGCCGGAACCGGAAACCGACACGTTCATGCCGCTGATATCCTTTTTGGCGCGCTTGAGCATTTCATCAACGAAATAAACCGTGCCGTAGCCGGTTGCTTCAGGACGGATGAGGGAACCGCCGTAGCTGATGCCCTTGCCGGTAAAGACGCAATCGGAACGGTTGGTGAGCTTCTTGTTCATACCGACGATAAAGCCGATTTCACGCCCACCTACACCAATATCGCCTGCCGGCACGTCCGTATCGGCCCCGACGTGGCGATACAATTCGGTGACGAAGGCCTGGCAGAAACGCATGACCTCATTGTCGCTCTTGTCTTTCGGGTCAAAATCCGAACCGCCCTTGCCGCCGCCCATGGGCAGGGTCGTCAGTGCATTCTTGAATGTTTGCTCAAAAGCAAGGAACTTCAGGATGGAAAGATTGACGGTGGGATGAAAGCGCAATCCGCCCTTGAAAGGACCGATTGCGGAGTTGTGCTGGATGCGGTAGCCCCTGTTAACGTTGACATTGCCTTTATCGTCAACCCAGGAAACACGGAACTGTATAAAACGCTCCGGCTCCACCAGACGATCAAGCAATGCCATTTGTGCGTAACGCGGATTTTTTTTGATGAAGGGCCACAGGCTTTCCATAACTTCTGTCACCGCCTGGTGAAATTCAGGCTGATTAGGATCGCGCTTTTTGACTCCTTCAAGAAAGCTTTCGAGACTTTGTAATTTCATTGTATCATCCAATGCATAAGTTGATGAATTAAAAGAGAAAACACTCCTCCCCACAACACGGGCGGCCGTTTTTTCCGCATACCATACGGTTTATGCGGAATAACTGACCGCCCGTTAATCCCCTTCTTGTGGAATGAGAAGGGGGGCAACTATTATTGCAAGATAATCGGCTCAAGTAAACATGGATAAATGTTAAAACATGTGGTTTTACGCATATTTACGCGTTTTTGGCCCCTGCGTTTTCAGCCTTCCAGCCGCTTCAGTTCCGCCCCGAATTCTTCTGTGCGGCAAATCGGCAACCAAAAGATAAACGCAGCTTGTTACAATGCTGTTTTTATTTTCCATCCGCTATCATGATCGACATTCAACTTCTCCGCAAAGATATTCTGGCGGTTGCCGCGCGCCTTAAAACCCGCAATTTTGATCTGGATATCCCCGCTTTCAACGCGCTAGAACAGGAGCGTCGCCAGATTCAGACGCAAACGGAAGAAATGCAGGCCAAACGGAACGCGCTTTCCAAACAGATCGGCATCCTGAAGGGCAGGAAGGAAGACGCCTCCGCACTGATGGCGGAAGTCGGCAGCCTGGGAGACAGCCTGAAAGCAAACGAGGCACAACTGGCCGCGATCCAGGCCCGTCTGCAGGAGCTTGTCCAGAATATCCCCAACCTGCCGCACGATTCCGTGCCGACAGGCGCGGATGAGTCAGCCAACCAGGAAGTGCGCCGTGTAGGGACGCCGCGCGAATTTGATTTCGAGATCAGGGATCATGTGGATATCGGTGTGTCGCTGGGGCTGGATTTTGAATCCGCCACCAAAATCACCGGCAGCCGCTTTTGCGTAATGAAAGGCGGCATCGCGCGCCTGCACCGGGCGCTGACCCAGTTCATGCTGGATGTGCAGACAACCGAACATGGCTATACCGAATGCTATACGCCCTATATCGCCAACGCGGAAAGCCTTTTCGGCACGGGCCAGCTTCCCAAGTTTGAAAGTGATTTGTTTGCCGCCAGAAAAGGCGGGCAGGAAGGCGAGGAAGAAAACCTGTACCTGATTCCCACTGCCGAAGTAACGCTGACCAATATGGTCAGGGATGAAATTCTCCCGATGGAAGCGCTACCGCTCAAACTGACGGCGCATACCCCCTGTTTCCGTTCCGAAGCGGGCAGCTATGGCCGCGACACGCGCGGCATGATCCGGATGCATCAGTTCGACAAGGTGGAAATGGTGCAGATTGTGCATCCGGAAAGCTCCTACGAGGCGCTGGAAGAAATGGTGAACCATGCCGGGAATATACTGGAGAAGCTGGAATTGCCTTACCGGGTGGTTACCCTTTCCACTGGCGACATGGGCTTTTCCGCAGCAAAGACCTATGATCTGGAAGTCTGGCTGCCTTCGCAGAATACCTACCGCGAAATTTCTTCCGTTTCCAATTGCGAGGCTTTTCAGGCCCGCCGGATGCAGGCGCGCTTCCGCAATGACAAGGGACGCCCCGAACCGGTACACACCTTAAACGGTTCCGGTCTGGCGGTTGGCCGCACACTTGTCGCCATCCTGGAAAATTTCCAGCAGGCGGACGGCAGCATCACCATCCCCGCCGCCCTGCAACCCTACCTGGGCGGCATGACACGGCTCGTACCCTGATGAGCCTTCACTGATGGTGTTTTCAGGGTAGATGAGCGACAGGAAATTGTCTGTTGCTCATCATTTGGGAACGAACATAACCGCATCGCCGTAGTCCCGCATTTGGGTATCCGATGTCAACAGCGATATGCCTTCGGATTTGGCTTGTGCCGCAAGTATCCTGTCGAACGGATCTTTATGACCTGTGGGCAATTCTCCCAGGGCAAGGACATGAAGGCTGCTGATGGGTAACTCCTGATACTGGTTATCCAGAAGCGCACGCCAAAGCAACCGGGGATTCACTCTGAAGTCCTCCCTGCCAAGACTGTTCTTGATACTGATTTCCCAAAGGCTGGCGCTGCTGAAATACAAGGTGTTGGCGCCATCGGCGATCAGCTTCTCCGCTTTTTTCGGCAATGTTCCGGCAGCCGCCCATAGCAACATGTGCGTATCAAGCAACAGCTTCATGATTCGCCCTCAAACAACGTCCTGATTTCTTTCGCGCCCATTTCGTCAAAATCTTCCGGCACGCTGATCATGCCGCGGAGGAAACCAATCCTGTCAGCAGGATTCGGCGGCGGCGTATAGGCGCTTACCGTCACCATCGGCTTACCTGACTTGGCAATGACGAATGGCTCACCTTTAACCGCCTGCTCTATCAACCTGGACAAATGGGTTTTGGCTTCATGAATATTAACTTGCCGCATACATCACCTCAATTATGAACTAAGTCCATGACCAAGTTTAGTATAGCCTGATATTCTGTCAACGGCAAATGAGCGACAGGAAATTTTCTATCGCTCATAAAATGCCCTATAATTGAGCGATAGAAATGGAGGCTATCACTCATGCGATGGAATTGGCAACAGGAAGACTGGCCGCATTTTGCCTATGACAAAACAGCGCTCGCACCGCTGGAGGAGCGTTTTTTGCGCGCCTCCGGTGAATTTATCGGTATATTCAGGCATGTTGACACCAAAGACCAGGATGCATTGCGAATTGAACTGATCAGCGAAGAGGCTCTCAAAACCTCGGAGATTGAAGGGGAAATACTGGATCGCGTCAGCGTGCAATCCTCTCTGCGGCAGCAATTCGGCCTGGATGTAAAAGGTTCCGGTCGTGTTCGCCAGCAGGAACGCGGCATCGCCGAAATGATGTCCCAACTTTTCACTACCTTTGCCGAACCCTTGCAGCAAGAGACACTTTTCTCGTGGCATAACATGCTGATGTCCGGTACACAACAACTCCGGCAAATAGGCCATTACCGCGACCATAGCGATCCCATGCAAATCGTTTCCGGCCCTGTCACTCGCCCGAAAATTCACTTTGAAGCGCCTCCATCCAAACGCGTACCGGGCGAAATGGCACGTTTTATACAATGGTTCAACGATACCGCCCCTCACGGCCCAGGCCCGTTACCAGCACTGACACGCGCCGGGATAGCGCACTTATACTTTGAAAGCATTCATCCTTTTGAAGACGGGAATGGCCGGATTGGCCGGGCGCTGGTTGAGAAAGTGCTGTCGCAACATCTGGGCCAACCGTACCTGCTCGCCCTGTCCTATACGATAGAACGCGGGCGAAAGGCCTATTACGACCATCTTGAACGCGCCAACAAGCATAATGAAATCACTTCCTGGCTGCTTTATTTTGCTGAAACCATCCTGGCTGCACAACAAAACACGGTGGAACGCGTCACTTTTGTCATTGAGAAAGCGCGCTTCTACAATAACATGGCGGGACGCCTTAACGAACGCCAGGCTAAAGTCATCGCACGCCTGTTCCGCGAAGGACCGGAAGGATTCAAGGGGGGCCTAAGCGCAAACAACTACATCTCCATTACCCGCACATCGCCTGCAACGGCAACGCGCGACTTGCAGGATCTTGTGGATAAAGGTGCGCTGATCCGTACCGGAGAACGGCGATATACGCGCTACTGGCTGAACACAGGCAAACGCCTGAATCCTTCCTGACAAAGGATTTAACAACTCCCGTAAAACCGAAGAACAACAGCACGCATTTTTGCGCGTGCTGTTGTTCTGTATCACATTATCAATCAGAAGCCTGCCGCCAGGCCGTCCCCGCGTGGGTCGGCGCCACCGAACATCAGGCCGCTTTGCGGGTCAATCAGGATCGCGCCCGCGTGGCCCATTGTATCGGTGTAATCATCCACCTTGACGACAGGCTGCCCGCGACGCTTCAGTTCCTTCATCACACTGTCCGGAATACGGCCTTCCATTTTCAGATCGTTGGAAGCGGCGCCCCAGGTTCTGCCATTCAGCCAGCGCGGCGCGGCAACCGCATCCTGCGGAAGCATACCGAAATCCACCACACGTGTCACAATCGCCGCCTGGGTTTGCGGCTGCCCTTCACCGCCCATCGTGCCATACACCAGATAAGGTTTGCCATCCCTTAACAGCATCCCCGCATTCAGTGTATGGAAGGTCCGCTTCTTCGGCTCCAGATGGTTCACATGGGCAGGATCAAGCGAGAAGAAGCTGCCGCGATTCTGCAGCAGGACACCCGTCCCCTTCGGCACGATGGCGGAACCAAAATCATGGTAAATACTCTGGATCAGCGACACCGCATTGCCATCCTTGTCCACCACGCCAAGCCAGATCGTGTCGCCCTTCGGGTCAAGCGGCTTCAAGTTTTGCGCCGCCACATCCATGCGGATACGTGCCGCCTGTTCCTTGCCATGCTTTCTGGATAAAAGCCGCTTTAACGGAATCTTTACGAAAGCAGGGTCGGAAAGATATTTGTCGCGGTCGGCAAAGGCCTCCTTCGTTGCCTCAACAATCAGGTGATAATAATCCGCCGAGCCTTCGCCCAGCTTCTGCACATCAAAATTATTCAGGATATTCAGGATTTCGAGCGAAGCCATGCCCTGCGTATTGGGCGGCAGGTTATAAGCCTTGTAGCCGCGATAATCCACCGTGATAGGCTTGACCCAGTCCGCGTGATGATCGGCAAAATCCTTCTCCGTCAGCACTCCGCCGTTTGCCTTCAGATCCGCCACGATTTTTTGGGC
>JAISIS010000083.1 GCA_031261905.1 Burkholderiaceae bacterium | reverse complement strand
CTATCCGGGTAACGCTGGTGGTGCGTCCTGTCCTGGACGCCAGCCATAACGAGATGTCCCAAAGCCACTATGCCCGATGCAGTTTCCAGCGGATGGTTCGCCTCACGAGTGGCGAGATGTGGGGGGAACCGTTGACTGACCCGGTGATCCACCAGCAATTTCATGACAAGCTTTCCAAATCGGTTTTTCTTGAGGCGCAGAAAATATGAAGAAGCTATTGCTCATCGCTGCCGCAATTGTCGCGCTGGCTGGTTGTGCGGCTGATACCAGGGACCATGTGTTTGATTCCGGAACGGGAACCCAGCTTCAGAAAAGGAGCTACCAGTCCAGGGCTTTTGATACGCCTGACCGGCAAAAGGTGATGCGCGCCTGCATTTCAACCTTGCAGGACCTGGGCTTTCTGATTGACAACGCAGATGCCAAACTGGGAAGTCTGACGGCCACCAAAACCGATCAGGATAAGTACAAGCAGCCGTATGTGGTCAGGATGACGGTATCCATCCGTGCCAGGGGCGAAAAACAAACACTTGTCCGGGTGAACGCGCAATACAATGACCGCCCCATGACGAATCCGAAGGATTACCAGGATTTTTTCACCTCTCTCGAAAAGGCCCTCTTCCTGACAGCCAATGCGGCTGATTAGTGTCGTTTGCGGATAAAGTCAGCCTGCCTGTTTTGCCATAACATTTGTAAACATGCCGCTTGCGAATGTCTTGGGATCGCGTATAATTCCCCACATGGACACGATGAATCCATTTGCTGCAACACTCCTCTCCCAGCGTTGGCGTAAGCCTACTGCCTGACGATACCCTGCGCCCGTGCGGCGCGCAAAAATCCCGATTTTTGATGTTCTGCCCCATGTTGCGGGCGACTGAAAATTATCCGATAGCCTTCCAGTACAGGGCTTTCCACAATATCCGAGGAGTGGTTTATGTTGCTGATGATAGACAATTACGATTCATTTACGTACAACCTGGTGCAGTATTTTGGCGAACTTGGCGAAACGGTAAGCGTTTACCGGAATGACGCCGTTACGCTGGATGAAATCGCCAGGATAAGGCCGGACAGGATCTGCATTTCGCCTGGCCCTGGCGAGCCGGGTAGCGCCGGCGTTTCCCTTGATATTCTCAAACGCTTTTCCGGTGAGATACCCATCCTGGGCGTTTGCCTGGGGCACCAGGCCATAGGCATGGCCTTTGGCGGAAGGGTGATCCATGCCAAGCGCGTCATGCACGGCAAGATTTCGAAGATTACCCATACCGATACCGGGGTATTTCGCGGCCTGCCAAATCCCCTTACCGTTACCCGCTATCACTCCCTTGCCATCGAGCGCGAATCCTTGCCCGAATGCCTGGAAATCACCGCGTGGACGGATGATGGAGAAATCATGGGCGTGCGCCATAAGACCTTGCCGGTGGAAGGCGTGCAGTTCCATCCGGAATCCATCCTCTCGGAAGCGGGATACGCCCTGCTGAATAACTTTTTGAAATCCTGAGGCGGCTCAGGACAAACGGATTACCCTGTTTATTTTTCTGGAATACTTATTATGTCTATTACCCCTCAGGAAGCGCTGGTGCGATGCATTGAGCACCGCGAGATTTTTCATGATGAAATGCTGTTTTTGTTCCGCCGCATCATGCAGGGCGAAATGTCGCCGCTAATGGTTGCCGCGCTGACAATGGGCTTGCGCGTCAAGAAGGAAACGGTTGGTGAAATCGCTGCCGCCGCGCAGGCCTTGCGTGAATTTTCCGTCAAGGTAGAAGTGCCGGATACAGGTAGCCTGCTGGATATTGTGGGTACCGGTGGTGATGGCGCGCATACCTTCAATATTTCCACGGCTTCCATGTTTGTGGCGGCAGCCTGCGGCGCGCGTATCGCCAAGCATGGCGGACGCAGCGTTTCCTCTTCTTCCGGCAGTGCGGATTTGCTGGAAGCGCTTGACGCCGATATCAACCTGCCGCCGGAAATGATTGCCGAATCCATTGAAAAGACCGGTGTCGGATTTATGTACGCACCAAATCACCATGCCGCCATGAAACACGCCAGAGTCGTGCGCCAGGAACTGGGCGTGCGCACCATTTTCAATATCCTGGGGCCGCTGACCAACCCGGCCTATGCGGACAATGTCCTGATGGGCGTTTTCCATCCTGATCTGGTGGGCATCCAGGTGCGCGTGCTCCAGAAAATGGGCGTCAAGCGCGCGCTGGTTGTCTGGGGGCGCGACAATCTGGATGAGGTATCGCTGGGCGCAAGCACGTTGGTTGGCGAACTGTCAGACGGCAAGATACGCGAGTATGAAATCCATCCGGAAGATTTTGGCCTGCGCATGTTTGCCAGCCGGAATTTTGAAGTCAAGGGCGCCGAGGATTCAAAAAGGATGGTGCTGGAAGGCCTGTCGAACAAGGGCCCCAAAGAAGTAATGGATATTATTGCGCTTAACGCGGCAACGGCACTGTACACTGCCAACATCGCCCCTTCCATTGCCGAGGGGCTGGTCATGGCGCGTGACGCCATTGTTTCCGGTGCTGCACTTGATCGCCTTGAGAAATTTGTGGCCTTTACGCGCCAGGCAAGCAAGCCCGAATAATGGAGATAAGGATGTCGGATATTCTGAAGAAAATACTGGCGGTCAAAGAGGAGGAAATTGGAGCGGCGAGAAAGCGGCGCTCATTGGCCAGCTTAAGGGAAGAAGTTGAAACGGATTCCGCCATCCGGCAGGACTTGCGCGGATTTGAAGCCGCCCTGAGGGCAAGTGCCGCCAGAAGGCAGGCGGGTGTCATTGCCGAAGTGAAGAAAGCCTCGCCCTCAAAAGGGGTGATCCGCGATCCGTTTTATCCGGCGCAAATTGCCAAAAGCTATGCTGAACATGGTGCCGCATGTTTGTCAGTACTTACTGACGAACGCTTCTTTCAGGGTCTCGCCGATTACCTGCGGGAAGCGAGAAGTGCCTGCGGGCTGCCGGTATTGCGCAAGGATTTCATCATTGATTTTTACCAGGTCTATGAAGCGCGGCTCTGGCGGGCGGATTGTATTCTGCTGATTGTCGCGGCGCTGGATCAGGGTTTGATGACAGAACTGGAGGCGTGCGCGCTGGAACTCGGCATGAATGTCCTTCTGGAAGTGCATGACGCAAATGAACTGGAGCGCGCGCTGCAACTGAAAACCCCACTGATGGGCATCAATAACCGTAATTTGCGCACCTTTGAAACCACGTTGCAAACTACGCTGGATTTGTTGCCACATGTCCCCAAAGACCGTCTGGTCGTTACCGAATCCGGTATCCTGAAACGGGAAGATGTTATCCGTATGCGGGAGGCGGAGGTATACGCTTTCCTGGTGGGAGAAGCCTTCATGCGCGCGCCGGAACCAGGCA
>JAISIS010000082.1 GCA_031261905.1 Burkholderiaceae bacterium | reverse complement strand
AGCCCGAAAGCTTCATGGCCAATATTGCCGACCAGGAGCGGAATGGCTTTCTTCTTGCGCTTGGCTTCGCCATATGCCAGCAGGTTTTCCGATTCCGCGGCAAAGCCAACGCAGTAGGGTGGCGTGGGCAGGCGGGCGACAGAAGCCAGAATGTCAGGATTTTCTTCAAAGGTCAGCACGGGAAGGGCGGCGTTCTCTTTCTTGATTTTCTGGCCGTTGACGTTGGCGACGCGCCAGTCGGCCACCGCCGCCACGGCAATGAAAATATCGTTCAGCGGCGCAAGCGGCATGACGGTTTCATACATCTGCATGGCCGTCATGACATCGTGGCGTGTCACGCCATAAGGAGTTGGCAGTCCGGTCGGGCCGGATATCAGAGTCACTTCCGCTCCCGCCTCGCGGGCGGCGCGTGCCACCGCATATCCCATTTTGCCGGAGGAACGATTGGTGATGCCGCGAACCGGATCAATCGGCTCAAAAGTTGGCCCGGCGGTAATCAGTACCCGTTTGCCAGCCAGAGAGTGGGGCTGGAAAGCGGCGATCACTTCTTCCAGTAGTTCGTGCGGCTCCAGCATGCGCCCCATGCCGGTATCGCCACAGGCCTGGAATCCGGTTGCCGGGCCAAGTATGCCAATACCATCTGCTTTCAGTTGGTCCAGATTGCGTTGGGTGGCAAAGTTGTTCCACATTTCCACGTTCATGGCCGGGGCGACCATAAGAGGAATATGTGCCTGCCTTGCCAGGCATATGGAAGAGAGCAGGTCGTCGGCGATGCCGTTTGCCAGCTTGGCCATGAAGTTGGCGGTGCAGGGCGCAATGACAATGGCGTCAGCGCCTCGCGTCAGGCCGATATGCGGGATGCCGTCTTTCGGGGTTTCCCATTGGTTGCTTGGTACGGGAAAACCGGTAAGGGATTGCAGGGTCAATGGCGTGATGAAGCGAGTTGCGTTATCTGTCATGACAGCGCGTACCGATGCGCCGTCCCGGATGAGTGCGCGGGCAAATTCGGCAGCCTTGTAACAGGCGATGCCGCCGGTCAGTCCCAGAATGATAGTCTTCCCGGAGAGCGGCAGGCCGCCTGCTGCCGGGGAAAGAGAAGGTGAGGATGTCATTCGTTACCTGCCTTTATGTACGCGCCTGAATTCATCAAGCAAAAATAATATAACGCCAATAGTAATGGCGCTGTCGGCAATATTGAAAGCCGGCCAATGCCATCTTCCCACATAGAAGTCAATAAAATCAACAACATGCCCATACAGCAGCCTGTCAATCAGATTGCCCGCCGCACCACCCAATACCAGGGAGAAGGACAGGCAGAACAGCTTTTGCCCGGCATTCCTCCGCATGAAATACAGGATGAATATGATGGCGATAACGCTGATCCCTGTAAACAAATAACGCTGCCAGCCGGATGCCGCAGCCAGGAAACTGAACGCGGCTCCCCGGTTGTAGGCCAGCACCAGATTCAGAAAGGATGTCAGCCTGATGGACTGACCCATATGCAGCAGCTTGCCTACCCAGATTTTGGTAAGTTGGTCGCAGATAATGATAAGCGCGGCAATTACCAGCCACAGCGTGATGCCGGGTCTGGCCCTGAAAATGGCGTTTCCTGATCCCATGCCGTCCTGTCGTGTTTTCCTTCAATCGCAAAATCAGAATAATGAGGCTTCAGCCCGTTTTATGCAAATCGCCGGTCTTCACCGTTGCCGTACAGGTTGGAGAGGCAACGTCCGCAAAGATGCGGATGCTGCGGGTCAGAGCCGACATCGCTGCGGTAATGCCAGCAGCGGTCGCATTTCTCGAATGGCGAGGGTTTCACGGTAATGGACTCTTCTTCCGGGCGGGCAACGGCAATGACATTCGCGCTGGAAGTGATGAAAATATATTTCAGGTCCTCATGCAGGCTTTGCAGCAGCGCCAGCTTGTCACCGCTGGCGCGTATTTCGATTTCAGCCTGAAGAGAAGATCCAATACCGCCCGACATGCGCAGGGTTTCCAGTTGCCGGGTAATTTCCGTGCGGATTTCCTTTAATCTGGCAAATTTCGCCAGCAGTGCCCCGGCGTCATGGATTTCGGGCAACTCATAAGCCACCTGGGTAAAGAGGGTCTCATCGCTGGCGGCGAATTCCGCTTTGCTGGCAAACACTTCCCATGCTTCTTCCATAGTAAAGGAAAGGATGGGGGCCATCAGGCGAAGGATGGCGTGCGTGATATGCCACAGGGCGGTCTGGGCGGAGCGCCTGGCTTTTGACACTTCACCTGCCGTATAGAGGCGGTCTTTCAGGATATCCAGATACAGGCTGCCAAGCTCTTCGGAGCAATAGGCCTGGAATTTTGAGACCACCGGATGAAATTCAAAAACATCATAATGCGCCATGATTTCCTTCTGGAGCGCCTGCATGGCGGCAATGGCATAGCGGTCTATTTCCAGCAGTTCATCAATGGGCACGGCATCCTTCTGCGGGTCAAAATCCGAGGTGTTGGCCAGCAAAAAGCGCAGCGTATTGCGTATGCGGCGGTAGGATTCCGTGACGCGCTTGAGAATCTCGTCCGAAATGGAGAGTTCGCCCGAATAGTCGGTGGCGGCCACCCAGAGGCGCAGGATATCCGCGCCCAGCGTTTCAAATACCTTTTGCGGGGCAATGACATTGCCCAGGGATTTGGACATTTTCTTGCCGAAGCCATCCACCACAAAGCCGTGCGTCAGCAGCGTCCGGTAGGGCGCCCTGCCGTCCAGCATGGAAGCTGTCAGCAGGGAAGAGTGGAACCAGCCGCGATGCTGGTCCGAGCCTTCCAGGTAAAGGTCGGCAGGAAATGCCAGTGTATCCGCGTGGGAGTCCCTGAGGACGGTGGCATGCGTGATGCCGGAGTCAAACCAGACATCCAGCGTATCCCGGTTTTTCTCGTATTGTGAAGCCTCTTCTCCCAGCAGATCATATGGCGTGATTTTTTGCCAGGCTTCAATACCTTCCTTTTCAATCAGGTTGGCAATTTGTTCAAGCAGTTCGGGGGTGCGGGGATGCAGTTCGCCGGTCTCCCGGTGCAGGAAGAAAGCCATAGGAACGCCCCACTGCCGCTGGCGCGAGAGAGTCCAGTCAGGGCGGTTTTCAATCATGCCGTTGAGGCGCGCCTTGCCCCAGGACGGATAAAAGGTGGTGGCTTCCACGCCCCGCAATGCGGTTTCCCGCAGGGAGGATGCGCCATCCTTTGGTTTGCCGTCCATTGAGGCGAACCATTGCGAGGTGGCGCGGTACACGATGGGCGTTTTGTGCCGCCAGCAGTGCATATAGCTGTGAGACATCATGCTGACATGAAAGAGTGTTCCCGCTTCGCGCAGCGTATCGCAGATCACGCGGGAGGCTTCCCATATACCCATACCGCCGAAAAGCGGCAGGGTTGAGGCGTATTGTCCATTTCCCATGACGGGATTCAGGATCGCCTCGTCTTTCATGCCGTGTGATTTGCAGGAAAGAAAGTCATCCACACCATAAGCCGGGGCGGAATGCACAATGCCGGTGCCGGTATCCAGTGTGACATATTCTTCAGGATAAACAGGCGCATAACGGCGGTACCCTTCATGTTTGTCATAAAGCGGATGCCGGAAACGCAGGTTTTCCAGGGTTTTGCCTTTGGTTGTCGCCAGAACATGCCAGGCGGTTGCGCCGAAAAGCCGCTGAAACAGGGTTTGGCCGGCGGCCTCCGGATCGGGCATCCTGGCGCGTTCATCGGCCAGGATGAAAAGGCTGTTTTCGGTTTCAACCAGCGCGTAATCAAATTCGGGATGCACGTTCAGCGCCTGGTTTGCCGGAATGGTCCAGGGTGTGGTCGTCCAGATAACGATATGACCTTTTTTCGCGGGCAGGCGATCCAGCCCGAAGGCGGCGGCGATGGCTTCCGGTTCGGCAAACTCAAAGCCGACATAGACTTCCGGGTCCCGCTTGTCCTGGTATTCCACTTCGGCTTCAGCCAGTGCCGAGCCGCAGTCAAAGCACCAGTTGACCGGCTTCAGCCCCCGGTAAACATAGCCCTTTTCCAGCAGCTTGCCCAGTGCGCGCAACTCATTGGCCTCGTTTCTGAAATTCATGGTGAGGTAGGGGTTATCCCATTCACCCAGAACGCCCAGCCGGATGAAATCCTTTTTCTGGCGCTCCACCTGTCCTGCGGCATAGGCGCGCGCCCTTGATTGCACTTCTTCTGTAGGCAGGTTCTTGCCGTATTCCTTTTCGATCTGGATCTCGATCGGCATACCGTGGCAATCCCAGCCGGGCACGTAGGGCGCGTCAAAACCGGCAAGGCCCCGGGTTTTGACGACAATATCCTTGAGGATTTTATTGACGGCATGACCGATATGGATATCGCCGTTGGCGTATGGCGGACCATCATGCAGAATGAATTTGGGGCGGCCTTTGGCGGCTTTCCTGATACGTTCGTAAATCTTCTTTTCCTGCCATGCCTGTACCCGGAGCGGTTCCCGTCTGGCAAGATCGCCACGCATGGGAAAGGCGGTGTCCGGCATATTGACCGAATAATCTTTTGCTGGTTTCTGTGCGGCTTGCGGGGCGTTTTTGCCTTTTGGGCCGCCGGGTTGCTTGGTGGACATAAGGTTCGTTCAGGTAATATTGCGGATTAACAGAATATTGTACTACTCCAGGCTCGATCTGCCGTCAAATTTGTTGTTTGAGGGAAAGCCGGGATATATTGCCCGGATCGGCGAAAAAGGCGCGGGCGGTCTCAACATCATGACCGATTGCCGCCGTCAGGGCGTCCAGCCCCGGAAATTTCCGGTTATCCCGCAGCTTTTTAAGGAATTCGACATGAATCAGCGCGCCATAACAGTTTTTCGCATAATCCAGCAGGTGGGTTTCCAGCACAATGCGAGGCGTGGCGTCCACCGTGGGACGTGTGCCGATTACGGAAACTGCAGGCAATGGCGCTTCCGTCAGGCCGTGTACACGGGTAATGTACACGCCCGAAAGGATCGGATTGAAATGGCGCATGGGCAGATTGGCGGTGGGAAATCCCATGCCGTGCCCGCGCTTGTCGCCATGAATGACGTGACCGGAAATATAATAAGGCATCCCGAGCAGTGTTTCCACCTGGGCAAAATCGTTATGTTTGAGCGCCTGGCGCACTGCGGATGAGGATATGCGATTGCCTTTTTCCATGACAGACGGCATGATTTCGGTCACAAAGCCATATTGTTTACCTGCGGCCACCAGATCTTTTGCGGAGCCTTCACGGTTTCTGCCAAAGTGAAAAGCCTCGCCCACAATCAGCCATGTGACATTCAGCCCCTTGACCAGAATGGTGTCGATAAAAGCCTCCGGTGAAAGGGCAGCCAGTTTTTCGTTAAAGCGCAGCAATATCACGCGATCAACGCCAGACCGGGAAAGCGCCCTGATTTTGCTGCGGAGCGGGGTAATGGTGGTTGGCGCATCCGCAGGCCGCCCGGCCTTGAGGGCAAAAAACTGGCGGGGGTGCGGTGTAAAAGTCAGCACGGCAGACGTAATGCCGTGCCGTTTCGCGGCCTGCCTGGTCTTTTCAAGCAAAGCCATGTGTCCACGGTGCACGCCATCGAAATTGCCGATGGCCAGCGCACAGGGGTGTGTGGCAGCGTCCGCCGGAAGACCGCGAAAGATATGCATGGTTATTTGGAGATACTTATTAAAAGCATAAAATTATAATGCTTTCGGTGTTATTTCGCCGAATTCCGGATAATGCTTTTCTGTCCCGCAATACGGGCAGTCAGGGAAATGCTCATCATGATAAAAAGAATAAAACGCGGCCTGATGCTGCTGTTGCTGACGGGATTATTGCATCCCCCGCTTTTTGGCGCTGCCGACCCGGACAAGGTAATTCATACCGTTTTCGAGGCATCGGATGACGGGTTTGATATGGCCCGTACACAGAACTATTATTCCGGATGGGTGGCGGACAGATC
>JAISIS010000077.1 GCA_031261905.1 Burkholderiaceae bacterium | reverse complement strand
TGATGGCTTTTTTCCTGATGATGTGGTTGCTCGGTTCGATCAGCAAGGGCGATCTGAAAGGCATCTCCGAATATTTTTCCACGCCGCTGAAAATTGCGATGTCAGGCGGTACGACGATTGGTGATGCCACCAGCATTGTGAAGGGCGGCGGCACCGATTTGTCCCGGAAGGAAGGGCAGGTAAACAAGGATGACGGGATGAGAAGCAAGCCAAAAGATCTTAAAGCCGCCAATGCGGAACTGGTGCGACTTGAAAACGAAAGGCTTGGTCGGCTGAAAATGAAGATTGAGTCGCTGATTGATGCGAACAAGATACTTCAGATGTTCAAGAAGCAGCTTCTCCTGGATATTACCAGCGAGGGGCTGCGCATCCAGATCGTAGATGAGAAAAACCGCCCGATGTTTGCACTGGCCAGCGCGGAATTGCAGCCCTATACGAAAGAAATTCTCTACCATATCGGCGTAGCGTTAAATGATGTGCCCAACAAGATCAGTCTGTCCGGGCATACGGACGCCAAGCCTTTTGCAGGTGGCGGCAAGGGATACAGCAACTGGGAGCTTTCCAGTGACCGCGCCAATGCCAGTCGCCGTGCCCTGATTGTGGGCGGCATGGAAGAAACGAAAGTGGTTCGCGTTATCGGACTGGCTTCCTCTGTTCTGATGGACAAGGAGCACCCGGAAGATCCGATTAACCGCCGGATCAGCATCGTGGTCATGAACAAGAAAGCAGAGGAAGAGGCGCTGAAGGATGATGACGGGGCGCTGGATGTCGTGACGGCATCGGATATTGAGAAGGGGCTGAAAGCGGACGCAAATCAGGGAGGTAAACAAAAGCGGCCATGATGCATGACCGTAGTGTGCGTTTCAATCATTTCGCGCAGGAAGTAACATGGAACACAAAATGGACGGAACAGGAAATCTGCAGGAGTTGCTGCAAAATATGGCAAGCGACAACTTCGTGTATCTTTCTGAAATAGAAAGTGATCTTTTGCAGATTGATTTGCTGTTCCGGGATGCGGTAAGCAAACTGGGAAACAATGTCGTTGGCATTGGCAAGGACGTCAGGCGTCAGCAACAGATTGTCAGGCAACTGATGGAAACGGGAAGTTGCTCTCCCTATGCCCTGGAGAGGCTGGGTAAACTGGGAGAGGAAATGGATGACAACGTTGCTGCGGTTGTAACGGCAATGCAGTTTCAGGATATGTCCAGCCAGTTGATTGAAAAGGTGCTTGTTCGCGTTGCGGCGCTTCAGGAAGTTGTCAGGGAAATGAACAAACTTGCTACCGATGTATCCGGTGCGGAGAGTGAAGGCGATGTTCAGATGATAATTCGTGCGGTGGGTAAGGAAATGACGAGCAGGCGGCGTAAACTGGAAGGGTCGCATACCCGGCAGGTATCGCAGCAACACATGGAAGCGGGAAGTATTGAGCTGTTCTGATTGCCGGATGCGCCTTGAACAGGCATATTGTGATAAATTGTATCCGAGAAATATAATTGCATTTTAGAAATATTACGGCGTAAACTTCAGGAATATTCAGGGGTAACGATGTCCAAGACAATTCTTGCAGTAGATGATTCCGGTTCATTGCGGCAGATGGTCGTATTCACGCTTAAATCGGTCGGTTATACGGTTGTTGAGGCCGTTGACGGAGAGGAGGCGCTTGAACTTGCACAAAAGCAGATTTTTGATCTGATTCTGACAGATCAGAATATGCCCAAAATGGACGGGTTGACGCTGACCCGCGCGTTGCGGGCAATGCCGCAGTACAGGAGAGTGCCGATACTGATACTTACGACAGAGTCCAGCGATGAAATGAAAGCGCGTGGTCGTGCGGCGGGAGCCAATGGCTGGATGGTCAAGCCTTTTGATCCCAGGCGACTTATTGAAGTCACCGGAAAAGTGCTTGGACGCTCATGACCGGTGCCTGGTTTGGGAAGAATGCGCCCGTCAGGCCTGTGGAGAGCCGAAGGCGTGTTTTCCTGTTGCAAGGGAATAGCATGATATGGAAAATCACCGTACCGGAACTGTTTCGCCGGATGCTTTTCGGAGAGTGCCTGAGAGGAGGCCATCATGAATGTTGATATGAGCCAGTTCTTTCAGGTTTTTTTTGATGAAACGGACGAGCATCTTGCAGAACAGGAGAAACTGCTGCTGAACATTGATCTGGATCATCCGGATCAGGAAGACATTAATGCCATTTTCCGGGCTGCGCATTCCATCAAGGGCGGCGCGGCAACTTTCGGATTTACGGACATGGCCGATGTGGGTCATGTGATGGAGTCGCTTCTGGATGAAATCCGCCAGGGTAATGAGCGCCTGACCAGCGGGCATGTCGAGGCTTTCCTTGAGGCCAAGGATGTACTGAAAATGCTGCGTGATGCCCATCAGCTTGGTTCCGAAGTGGATCACGATGCGGTTGAGCAGGTCATGAAGCACCTGAAGGCGCTTTCGTATCCGGGTAATGCTCCGGGCGGTGTTGAAGAAGCTGCCGGGCAGGAAGTGCAGGAATCGGAGTCCGGGGCAGGCCTGACCAGTTATGAAATTACCTTGCCCGCGATGGATGCCGTGCAGCTTGAGGCGCTTACGGAAGAACTGGAAACCCTGGGAACCATCGAAAGGGAAACCACGCCGGACGGCAATGCGATTCTGAAGCTGACCAGCGGCAAAACACGGGATGACATTATATCCATCTGCGCTTTTGTGCTTAACCCGGATGATGTACACATCACGGAGGTTGCGCTCTCTTCAGGCCAGGATAGCGCGGATACGCGCACGGATGACGAGCGCGGTTACGGGTTTTTCAACAATATTACACTGCCGTACCGGCGGGAAAGTAATCCGGAAGCGGTCAGGGCGGATGAGGCCGCGCGCAGGAAAAGCGAAACAGGCGGCGCGACCCAGTCAAGGACATCTTCACATCAGCAACTGGGCGCAGCCTCAATCCGTGTCGGAACCGAGAAGGTTGACCAGCTTATTAACCTGGTTGGCGAACTGGTGATTACACATGCCATGATTGAGCAGCAGGCAGGTTCGCTTGATCCTATGGTGTATCAGCGTTTGCTGGACAGTTTAAGCCAGCTCTCACGCAACTCGCGGGATTTGCAGCACGCGGTCATGTCAATGCGCATGTTGCCGATGGAATATGCCTTTTCCCGTTTTCCGCGTATGGTGCATGATCTGGCGGGCAAGCTGGGCAAGAAGGTCGAACTGGTGACTGCAGGCGCGGCAACCGAACTGGACAAGGGCCTGATCGAGCGCATTATTGATCCTCTGACGCACCTGGTGAGAAACAGTGTGGATCACGGTATTGAATTGCCGGAAGAGCGCAAGGCCGCCGGCAAGAACGAGGTGGGCAGGCTGTATCTTTCGGCTTCGCATCAGGGCGGCAATATTGTGATTGAGGTCAATGATGACGGCGCGGGACTGGATCGGGACCGTATTATGGACAAGGCCAGGGAAAAGGGCTTACCGGTTTCGGACAACATGTCGGATGCCGAAGTCTGGAATCTGATTTTTCTGCCCGGCTTCTCGACTTCCTCGGCTGTGACCGAAGTATCCGGCAGGGGTGTCGGCATGGATGTGGTCAGGCGCAATGTGAGCGAAATGGGTGGTTTTCTGGATATCCGCTCCGCACACGGTATGGGCACCATGCTGTCCATTTATCTGCCCCTGACGCTGGCGATTCTGGACGGCATGTCCATCAGAACCGGTGATGAAATTTATATTCTGCCGCTGGGCAATGTGGTTGAATCCCTTCAGCCGGAAGAAAATGACATCAAGGAAGTAAGCGGGGAAGGCAAGGTCATCAAGGTGCGCAGCGAATACTTGGCGCTGCTGTCGCTTGCCGAAATTTTTAATATAGCGCCACGTGCAAAGACGCCTTCCGAAGGCATTGTTGTGATTCTGGAAGCTGATGGCAATCGTGCCGCTCTGCTGGTTGACGAGCTTGTCGGACAGCATCAGGTTGTGGTAAAGAATCTGGAAACCAATTACCGTAAAGTGCCTAACGTATCAGGCGCAACAATTATGGGGGACGGCAATGTCGCGTTGATTATAGATGTATCGTGGTTGCTGCGCTCTCATAATCTGCATAATGATATAGGCGGCTTCTGACGATGACGAAAGATATTTTTCCGGGGCGGCCCGAATTTGTCGCCGGGATCGAAGGTTAAACGAATTGATTGTCCGGACGCAGTGGCAGGCTATTGCCTGGGTAAACCGGATAATGGATGCTGCTGGCATCTAATGAATATTGAATGATGGCGGGAAACGGGGGCCGCCAGCTTGAATCGGAGCGATATATATGTCCAAGATTAAGGTTCTGGTAATTGATGATTCGGCGTTGATCCGCAGCGTCATGCGGGAGATTATCGGCAGCCAGCCGGATATGGAAATGGTTGGAGCCGCGCCTGACCCGGTTATTGCGCGCGACATGATCAGGCAACTGAATCCGGACGTGCTGACGCTGGATGTGGAAATGCCGAAGATGGACGGCCTGGATTTTCTGGAAAAGCTGATGCATCTGCATCCCATGCCGGTAGTGATGGTATCCTCTCTGACCGACAGGGGTTCCGAGATTACCATGCGGGCGCTGGAACTGGGTGCGATTGATTTTGTGACCAAACCCAAGATATCCATACAGAGCGGTATGCGGGAATACACGGACATGATCTCGGAAAAGATCCGCATTGCGGCCCGCGCCAAGGTGCGCCTGCAATCCAGAAAGTCCGCCGCTCCGGCGCCCAAGCCGCTCAAATCCATGATGATAAGCAGCGAAAAGCTGATTATCGTTGGCGCCTCAACCGGAGGCACCGAGGCCATAAAGGATTTCCTGGTGCAGATGCCGACGGACGCGCCTGGCATTCTGATAGTGCAGCATATGCCGGAGGGCTTTACCACATCCTTTGCGCGGCGGCTCAACAGCCTGTGCAGGATTGAAGTGACTGAATCCCAGGGCAACGAGCGTGTGCTGCCGGGACACGCCTATCTGGCGCCGGGCAATGCCCACATGCTGTTGCAAAGAAGTGGCGCCAACTACATGACCCGACTGGATAACAGCCCGCCGGTTGGCCGCCATCGCCCGTCCGTGGACGTATTGTTTCGTTCCGCAGCCAAAGCGGCCGGCCCGAACGCGGTTGGCGTGATTCTGACCGGTATGGGCAAGGATGGCGCTGTCGGCATGAAAGAGATGCGTGATGCGGGCGCGTATAATTTTGCGCAGGATGAAGCAACCTGCGTAGTGTATGGTATGCCGCGTGAAGCCGTTGCGGTGGGCGCGGTGAATGAACAGGGGCCGCTCAACGATTTGCCTCGGATGGTGCTGGAGTATCTGGCCAAGAACAGTACGCGTTCGTTGCGCGTTTGATGGATCAGTCTGTTGCTGAATGACAATGTTGCAGCAAAATGTTGTACCATATACCAGATATTACTTAACAAACACGATCTGAGAAAACTACATGTCTAATGATCCAAAGATGAAATTTCTGGTGGTGGATGATTTTTCAACCATGCGCCGCATCGTTCGTAACCTGTTGAAAGAACTGGGTTATACCAATGTGGAAGAGGCAGAGGATGGCGTGCAGGCACTGGCCAAGCTCAGGAGCGACAAATTCGATTTTGTAGTATCGGACTGGAATATGCCGAATATGGATGGTCTGGCCATGCTAAGAGAGATACGGCATGATGCGGCACTTTCCAAACTGCCTGTCCTGATGGTTACCGCCGAAGCGAAGAAAGAGAATATCATTGAGGCGGCCAAGGCCGGGGCCAGCGGCTATGTGGTCAAGCCGTTTACCGCCGCCACACTGGATGAGAAACTCGGCAAAATCCTTGAGAAAATGCCTCCCAAAACCTGACAGATTCTTCCATTCCGGTTGCGCTCTGCCGGGCGCATAGCGGTCAATTTATTGCCGAACAGGCTTTCTGACATGCAGAAAGCCTGTTTTTCTTTTGTGTATCAGGGGATAAGAAGGGTTTTTTTGCCTTTTTTCTTCACATTGCTGTTACAGAATTGGCGAAATAATAATCAAGCTATGTTGCGGGTTAATGTGCGCTATGGGAGCGCCTGCGCGACAAGACGGAATTTCTTGCCATGGCAGAAGAAAGCGATCTTGAGAAAACCGAATCGGCCTCGCCCAGACGCCTGGAGAAGGCGCGGGAAGAAGGTGATGTTCCCCGATCGCGCGATCTGGCGACATGCACCATTCTGCTTGGCGGCGGCCTTGCTTTTCTCATGATGGGCGGCAAGCTGGTGCATGAGATACGAATGATGATTTCCGGCGCGCTGACGCTTTCGCGCGAAGAAGTATTCGACATGACCCTCTTGCTGGAACGCAATATCTCCCGTATTTACGAAGTGCTCCTGGCCTTTTCGCCTATTGCGGCGATGCTGCTGATTATCGCCCTGGCTTCTCCGCTCCTGATTGGCGGATGGCTGTTCAGTTCAAAGGCCCTGCAGCCCAACTTCGGGAAGATGAATCCTCTGAGTGGCTTGAAGAACATGGTATCCATGCGCGCACTGGTCGAGTTGTTCAAGGCGGTGGGCAAAACGCTTCTGGTGGGTCTGGTGGCCTGGATGGTTGTCGGCACGCAGATTGACGGCATCCTGTCGCTGGGTATGCAGCCGGTCAAACAGGGTACAGAGCACATGGGTGAAATTATCCTGGTGACTTTCCTTGCCACTGTGGGCGCGCTGGTCATTATTGCCGCCATTGATGCGCCATACCAGATGTGGCATTACGCCAACAAGCTGAAGATGACGAAAGAAGAAGTCCGGCAGGAACACAAGGATTCCGAGGGTAATCCGGAGATCAAGGCGAAGATACGTCAGCAGCAGCGCGAGATCGCCAGAAGAAGGATGATGGCGGAAGTGCCGAAGGCAGATGTGGTGGTGACCAACCCGATGCGTTATGCCGTGGCGCTGCAATACAAGGAAGGCACGATGGGCGCCCCTGTTGTTGTTGCCAAGGGCATGGGGCTGATTGCCGCAAGGATAAGGGAAATAGCCGAAGAGAGCCGGGTCCCCATGCTGGAAGCCCCGCCGCTGGCGCGTGCGCTGTATAGCCACACGGACCTGGGCGATGCGATTCCAGAGGCGCTGTATACGTCAGTTGCCGAGGTGCTTGCCT
>JAISIS010000046.1 GCA_031261905.1 Burkholderiaceae bacterium | reverse complement strand
GCCCGCGCTGGCTTCCTGCCGTTCCGGCTGTTGTTCCTGTTGCCTCCCAAATCGCTCCCTGAGTGCCCGTTTCAGTTGCTGGCGCTCCGTTTCCGGCACGGGCATATTCCTTACCATCTGATGAATCTCTTGCGCCAGTGAAGGGTTCTCCGCTTCCAGTTGCCATGCCGTATTCAGCCACGCCCTGCGGATATGCCTTTGCCGATTGATGGCTTTTGCCTCTATGTCACAGATAGTTTGTGATGGTACGGCCTTGCCCGTCATCTCGTTGACGGCTTCCCTAACCTTTCTGGCGCGTGCTTTTGATACGCGCTGTTTTTCAATATTGCGTATGACTGACTTTTCCGCTTTACGGGTAACCCCCCTGATATGCCGGGGCGTGGATTCAGCCTCAATCCCTTGTTCACGCATCTTTTCCGCAAAGGCGTCACGCCATGCCTGCAAGTCCGCCTTTTTCGGGTTCAGGCGTTTTCCGTTGAATCCTTCCATCCGCACTGACAAATGGCAGTGCGGATGGGCTGCGTCTGTATGCAGGGTAAAGACATAGGCGTGGTTATTGAATGTTTCTTTCGCAAATTCCCGTGTGGCCTTCCTGACGGATTCGCTGTCTACGGATGCGGGCATGGATAGTACCAGGTGCATCGTATCCCGGTTGCTGGGGCGGTATGCCCGGCTGCTGGTTATGTCCCTTTTCCAGCAATCTAGGTAATCATGGATGCTGTCCTGGCCTTGCAGGGTTTCGCCTGTTTCGGTTTCCAGTTTGTTTTTGCCGTTCCTGCTGATGTAATCCATGTGGGAACGGATATGGGTAAACCCTTTGCCAAAGCCGGTGATTTTGACCATGACTTCTGTTGCGCCTCTGGATACCCGGCGTATACGGGCAAGCAGGTTGGGGGTGTGGTTTCCCTTTCTCCTGATAAGCAGGCTTTTTCCCAGTATCGGCTCAAGCAGCATCGTTTACCCGCCATGAGTTGCGGCTGGCGGATACCAGCTCGCTGATATGGGTTTCTGTCCGGGACAGGTGCTGTTTCAGTCTTAAGAGGATGGCGGGGGTATCCTTGTCAGGTTCTCCGGTATTAAGGGCGCGGGTTATCTGGTTTATGTTCCTGCCGATAGCCATTAGCTGGTAGTTGCTTTCCCTGAGAATGGCAACTTCGGTTTCTGTCATGACGGGGATGTTGAGCATGTTGGACTGGATAAGTGCGGCTATCCATCGGTTGGTGCTCATGCCTTTTTGCCCTGCGCGCGCTTTGGCCTTTAAAAGCAGAAAGCGCGGCAGCCGGATGGCGATACGGCAAGGCCGGGTTTCTTCTGGTGAAAGGGTGGGTAATGTTGTTGGTTCCGGTGTTTGTCCGGCATTGTTTGCTTTGGCGATGGCCTCATAAATCATTTGCCGGGCATATTGGGATTCGGTCTTGCCTGATTGCCGGGCCAGTTCCCGAAACCGGGCGCGTGCCTTTTGCCCGATGCGGATTGGAAGGATGGTATCGAGTGCTTCGGGGAATGGGGAATCTGTCGGGCTTTGCATGTGGCGATCTCCGGTTGGCGTTTTTGTGGGGCGCGTATGACATCAGGCATCCGCAGGGCTATCCTGCCCTCCCTACAAAAACGTGATTTCTTGCATAAAATGCCGGGAAATTTCAGCTAAAAACCGCCCGGTTTCAGTTGGCTTGCAGCCAGTTTGCAGCCCGTATGCAGAAAGTTTGCAGAAGTTCGCACAAAGTTTGCACTTGTGCTGCACCTGTACTGCACTTTGGATGCATCTGGTTGGCAATCAGGCTGCAAAAAGTTTCACCTGTACTGCAAAACCTTTAACCTGTACGGCAAGCGCTTTCTGAAATACGGCAAAAACTTTCTGGAATGCGACAGCTTTACGGCAGATGTTTTTGCGTTTACTGCCATTACTTTCAATAATGCGGCAGAAGTACGGCAGGCATATGGCAGAAACTTTCAGAAGTACGGCAAGAATGCGGCAACTTCATGGCGTCCCTGAATAAAACGGCTCATTTTCCCTCCCCGTCAATAACACGGGATACCATGCTTGTCCTGAAATACACCCGCCTGCCTATCTTCAAACGCGCACGGTTAAGCTGGCGGGAAATATCATCGTCCTGCCGCAAAAACAGGCGCAAGCCTGTAGTTGTCCTGTCCAACATCTTCGCCAGGACCGGGAGCGTCATCAATGGGCCATGTTTTTCTACAAGATGCTGCTCGGTATTCATTTTTTATCCCCTTCCCCAAAAAGCCGTGCAAAATAATAAAAACTTATTGACATTCTTAATCGCATTGTGTGTAATATGCACAAGTTAATTTATTGGGCATAATATGTCAAGCTCCGCTCCCACTACGCTCACTGACAGGCTTATCCTGCTAATCCGTAACCTCGACAGCGGATATGGTTTCTTTTCCGCGCTTGAGGAACAGACGGGGGTTTCTTCGCAGCGATGGCGCAATATGCTTAGGCGAACGCAAAACCCTACCCTGGATATGATTGAGGCGCTTACCCGCTTGTGGCCGCAGTATGCGTTTTGGCTGGCAACAGGCATCACGGATGCTGTCAACGGCCATGTCGCGCCGCCGCTGGTGCAGGGTTTCCCGGAACGTCTGGACTATCAGGAACCTGCTGACAAGGCGTATTTTGATGAGCAGCTTCGACTGGCGGCTATGCTGTATGGGCAGTCCGGCATTGATATGGATGATGAGGTGGCACGCATGGCGGTTTCACGTAAGGTGAGGTCGGAACTTGGGCATGTACAGGAAAGCCCACTGTGTGACCTTATCTATGGGTTTGTGGAAACAAAGGATTATCAGGCGTTTGTGGAAATGGCAAAAGACCGGGAGAAGGCACGGGAGCGCAAGCTGCAATCTATAAAGGAACGCCGGGATTTGAAGAGGAAACCAGAGGGTAGTCCAGTTATCGGGGGAGACCAGCGCAAGGCGCATCAGTCTGTCTGGGATTTGTTTTATTTGCCAAGGCCGGGGGAATAAATGCTATTTCTATGCGCCAATCCTGTCCAGCCGGGCAACCAAATCCTCTGCCCGTAAATGTGTATAGCGCCTGAGCATCTGCATGGATTTATGGCCGCTTATGGATGCTACTTCCTGGTCGCTTAATCCGGCTTCAACCAGACGGCTGACGGCTTCGTGGCGCAGGTCATGGAAATGCAGGTCTTCCATGCCAAGTGATTTTTTGATGTGCTGCCATGTTTTGAGAAATTCGTAGCGGCGGCGTTGCCTGTCTTTTCCGGGTTCTCCGAAAAACACAAGGTCTGTCCCAGCAGGGCGTGAGGGGTTGCCCAGCGCTTTCCGGAAAACTTCTGTAGCGGCAAGTGTCAGGGGGACGGTGCGGGAATCGTTGTTTTTGGTGTCTTCCAGCCGGACAACCCGTTTTTTTAAATCCACCTGGTGCAGGCGTAATTCCAGTATTTCGGATTGCCTCATCCCTGTTTCGATGGCAATACGCACAATCCAGCCCAACATGGGGTTACTGTGATGATTGACTGCCTCCAGCAATTTTTGTTCTTCTTCCCTGCCAAGGCGGCGATTGCGCCCTGCGCCGGGACTGGGTTTGCGGATATTGGCAACTGGGTTGACCGTCAGTCCCATTCCCCATTCCATGATGGCGGTGGCATAAAGGTGGCTGAGCAAGGCAAGTTCAATGCGCACCGTGTTATTGGATTTGCCTTCGGCAAGGCGTTTGTCACGGTAAACGGCAACAAGTTCACTGCTGATGGCGGCAAGGGAATATTTACCGAAGAAAAGCCTGAGGTGCCTGGCAACGCCGTGTTCCCTTGTTTGTGTCTTGGGCTTTTTGGTGGGCGTTACTTCTGCAAGGTAACGATCAAGCGCTTCGGAAAAGGTCACACGCTCGGAGGATGTCCGCAGCACAAAGACACCGCGCACCATTTCATCTTCTGTCCGGCGCGCCCAATCCATTGCGTCACGCTTGGTACGGAAGGTTTTGCTGAGGGTAGGCCATCCCTTCTTGCGGATAAGCGCTTTCCATGTATCGGATTCGGTTCTGACGAAAGTTGCCATAAAGCCTCCGGTACAACAATTAAGTGTACCGAAATTGTACCTTTTGGCATCTTATAAAGCAAACGGGTTACGCAAATATCACGTAACCCGTTGATTTTATTGGTGGGCCCACCAGGACTTGAACCTGGGACCAACGGATTATGAGTCCGCTGCTCTAACCAACTGAGCTATAGGCCCTCGGAAAATCAGTTATTTTCCAGAAAGCTCTTCAGTTTATCCGAACGGGAGGGGTGACGCAATTTTCTTAGCGCCTTGGCCTCTATCTGACGAATACGCTCGCGCGTCACGTCAAACTGCTTGCCAACCTCTTCCAGCGTATGATCCGTGGACATCTCAACGCCAAAACGCATCCGCAACACCTTGGCCTCGCGCGGCGTAAGCGAATCCAGCACATCTTTTACCACATTGCGCATGGAAACATGCAACGCGGCATCCGCAGGGGCGAGTGTATTGTTGTCCTCGATAAAATCGCCCAGATGGGAATCATCATCATCGCCAATCGGCGTTTCCATTGAAATCGGTTCCTTGGCGATCTTCATGATCTTGCGGATCTTGTCCTCCGGCATTTCCATCTTCTGCGCCAGCGTAGCCGGATCAGGTTCAGAACCGGTTTCCTGCAATATCTGGCGGGAGATGCGGTTCATCTTGTTGATGGTTTCAATCATGTGCACCGGAATCCGGATAGTGCGCGCCTGGTCGGCAATAGAGCGGGTAATCGCCTGCCGTATCCACCATGTGGCGTAAGTAGAAAACTTGTAGCCACGGCGATACTCGAACTTGTCCACCGCCTTCATCAGCCCGATATTGCCCTCCTGGATCAGATCCAGGAACTGGAGACCGCGATTGGTGTATTTCTTGGCAATGGAAATTACCAGCCGCAGGTTGGCCTCGGTCATTTCCCGCTTGGCGTTGCGCGCGCGCATTTCACCCGCCGTCATTTTCCGGTTGATATCGCGCATATCCGCCAGCGGCATACCGCTTTTCTCCTCGATATCAATCAGCTTGCGCTGAAGCTCCTTGACCATCGGAACATTGCGGCCAAGAATCGCGCTGTACGGATAACCGGCATTCACTTCCTCATCAACCCATTCCAGCCGGGTTTCATTGCCAGGGAAGGTTTTGATAAAGTGGGCGCGCGGCACACCGCAGCGATTGACCACCACATCCAGGATTTGACGTTCAATCTGGCGAATCTCGTCCATCTGCGCACGCAAGGTATCCGCCAGCTTTTCAATAAATTTGGCTGTAAAGCGCATTCCCAGCAACTCGCTGGAGATATTCTCGTGCGCAGCAATGTAGCCTTTTGAATTGTAGGCATTTTCCGCAGAGGCCTTGCGCATCCGCTGGAAGCAGTCATCAATCACCGTAAATTTCTCAAGCACATGCGCTCTCAGTTTTTCCAGTTGCTCTGCGGAATACCCTCCACTCCCGCTACTGGCCGGTGAAGCAGTTTCATCGTCCTCCTCGTCCTCGGCGGCATCGTCTTCCACATCGTCCGAATCATCGTCCCCATCGTCCTGATCGGCAGCGCCGCTCACCGGCGTCAAGGTATCTCCATCATCCTCGGACAGGCCATCAACCACATCATCCACCTTCACTTCGCCCTGGCGGATTTTCTCGGCCTGCGCCAGAATCTCCATAATCGTCGTCGGGCTGGAGGAAATCGCCTGAATCATATCCTTCAGGCCATCTTCAATCCGCTTGGCAATTTCAATTTCGCCTTCACGCGTCAACAACTCAACCGAACCCATTTCACGCATATACATGCGAACCGGGTCTGTCGTGCGTCCGAAATCGGAATCCACCGTGGAAAGCGCAGCCTCGGCGGCAGCTTCCGCTTCTTCATCACTGGTGACATTGATCACATTGTCCGTCAACAGCAAATCTTCCGCGTCCGGCGCGTGCTCATGCACGGAAATGCCCATATCGTTGAAGGTATTGATAATGCCTTCAATCGCGTCCGGATCAACAATATGCTCCGGCAAATGGTCGTTGATTTCGGCAAAGGTAAGGAAATTGCGCTCCTTGCCGAGCTTGATCAGCGCCACCAGACGCTCGCGGCGGCGTTCAATTTCTTCCGCCGTAGCTTCCGAATCACTGGAAAGGGCGTCTTTCAACAGCGCCTTTTCCTTGGCCTTTCTGTCCCTGGCGCGCGAACGCTCAGCCGCCTTCATTTCAGCGCGCTCAACCGCGTTCAATGCCACAATTTCATCGTTTTCCGGCTGGTAATCCTTGGGCTTTCTGCCGCGCCGTCCCGGCACCTTTACGGTAGGGAGAACGTAGCCGGAAGTATCAATCTGCGCCAGTGCGCTGGCATCCGTGGTCACCACCGTGCA